>NZBI01000005.1 GCA_002687825.1 Nanobdellota archaeon | reverse complement strand
GAGAAGCATTAATACTGGTATCTGCAATGTCATCCGAGGTTATTGTTCTATCTAAGATTAGAGAAGTGTTGATGCTGGAGTCAGCTAGATCATCACTTCCGAGGGTTCTATCTAAGATATGGGTGGTGTTTACGAAGCCGGTGACTAAGTTGCCAATTGTTAACAAACCATTTACTGCTAAAGCTCCTAAGATAGTATCCCCCCCTTCTAGTTCCACGTAAGTGTTGTTAAGCCAGGATTCGTTTAAGAAAGCAACATTGGTAGCTGGTATGGCGCTGGAGGAGATAACATGTCCACTTACGGTTACCTGGGTGCCGGCAGTGTAGTTAGTGACGTCTAAAGTAGATACGATATGAGAAGCATTAATACTGGTATCTGCAATGTCATCTGAGGTTATTGTTCCGTCTAAAATATGAGTTGTGTTTATTGCATCAGTTGCTATATCATCTGCAGTTATGGTTTGTTCTGCTATTAAAGCTGAAGTAATTGCATTAGTAGCTATTTGGGATGTTGTTATTTGGGTTAAGATGTTTAAAGTTTGAACATATAAATTATTTAAGTACCTTTCAGAGGATCCTATATCGAAAGTAACATTAGCTTCTGGAATTAATGAAGTTGAAAAGTTTAATTTGTTTAGAGTAATATTTCCAATTGGAGATGTGAATTCTTGTCTACCTTCTCCTGAGAAATTAATATCTTCATCATTTACGAAAATATCCATGAAATATCTTTCTCCATAAGTTAAATTTAATGGTACTGAACCGGAACCTAGCATAACATCTACTTTTCCATCTGTGATGTTATCTATGAAATCGTTTGTTGAATTGTAAATTAAGGTTCCATCTGTTAAAGCATCATAGATTTCTACAGTTAAATTTCCTGTTAAAGGTGCTCCTGTGTTATCGAAAATGTTTGCTTCTAAAGCCATTAAATCTGATGAAAATGCAGTTTGTACTGTAATCATTAAGATTAAAATTACTAAAATTAATTTGAAGATGTTATTTTTCATTTAGCACCTCCTCTACTAGTCTTTTGATTATATCATCGTAAGTTTCATTCTTTTTTCCATATTCTCCTAACTGATACTTTGTTGATTCTAGAACTCTAATTGTGGTAACCTTTTCTTTACCCATTGATATATTTGTTATACATGGTTATATATAAATGTTTTTGTTATTGTTTTGATATTTGATATATTAAATATATTTAGAAAGACTTATAAATAATGTAAGATTTGTCTTACTTAAGATGAATATTGATATAACTAAAATGAGTTCAAAAGGGCAAGTTGTTATTCCTAGTGAAATGAGGAAGGACATTAAGGAAGGTGAAAAATTGGTTATTATACAGAGTGAAGATAAACTCATTATAAAAAAAGCTAGTGCAATGGATAAACAATTGAAGGAAGATATCGAGTTTGCTAGAAGAACAGAAGAAGCGTGGAAGGCTTATGATAGGGGTGAATTTATTTCTATGCCTGCAGATAAATTTCTTAAAGAGTTGGAGAAATGCTAGAAACAGAATTTAAGTCGAATTTTTTAAGAAAAATATCTAAAATAAGAGATGAATTTACTAAAGAAAAAATAAAAAAGCAAGTTAAAAAAATTGTTGAGAATCCAGAAATTGGCAAACCTATGAAAAATGTTAGAAAAGGAACTAGAGAGGTTTATGTTTCTCCATTTCGTTTATCTTATAAGTATTTAAAGGAAGAAAATAAGGTTATTTTGTTAGATTTATATCATAAGGATGAACAATGAAATACAAATTTATAGATCATACGGCAGATGTAATGTTTGAAGCTAATGGTAAAACATTGAATAAGTTATTTGAGAATGTTGCTTTGGCTACTTTTGAAATTCAATGCGACTTAAAAAAAGTTAAGAGGAAAATAAAGAAAAAGATTAAGTTGAAGAATGATGATGTTGGAAAATTATTGTTTGATTTTGTTGAAGAGTTAATATATTTGAAAGATGCTAAGTATATGTTGTTTAGTAAATTTTCTATAAAAATTAAAGATGATAAATTAGAGGCTGTTGTTGAAGGAGAGAAAATTAATCCTGAAAAACATGAATTAAAAGTGGATGTTAAGGCTATTACGTTACATAATTATTTTCTTAAGAAAACTAAAGATGGTTGGAAGGCTAGGATTATATTGGATATTTAACCTTTCACATTTCCAATGGGCCTTAGTCTGACTATTTTTTCTGATATTCCTGCTTTTTCTACAGAATCTATTACTTCGTTTATATCTTTGTAACTTTTTCCACTTTCTTCTGCTAGGCCAGACATTGAGACTCCTTTAACGTAAATTCCCTTCTTCTCCATATCTTTTTGCAGTTTATCGCCTCTAACTAGTTTTTTAGCTTTAGTTCTTGACATAGTTCTACCAGCTCCGTGACATGTTGTTCCGAATGTTTCTTCTTCTGCTTTTGTTGTTCCTTTTAATAAATATGATCCAGTTTCCATACTTCCACCTATTATGATTGGAGATCCTATATCTTTGTAAGCTTTAGTAACTCTTTCATGGTTTGGTCCAAGGGAAGTTGTCGCACCTTTTAGATGGACTAACACATTTTTTCTCTTTCCATCTATGGTTATTTTGTGTTCTCTTGCTATATTGTGTGTACAATCATAAATTAAATCCATTCCTAAATTTTCTGGAGATTGATTAAATACTTTTTTGAATCCTTCTCTTATTTGATGTAAAATTACTTGTCTGTTGGAATATGCCATATTTCCTGCGCACTTCATGGCTGAATAATAATCTTGACCTTCTTGAGATTGAAATGGTGCACAGGATAATTCACGGTCTGGAATTTTAATATTATGTTCTTGCATGGTGTTATCAAATAATTTCATGTAATCTGTTGCTAATTGATGTCCAAATCCTCTTGAACCACAGTGTAGCATTATTAGAACTTGATTTTCATCAACAATTCCCATTTTTTTTGCTGTTTCTTTATCGAAAATATCTTCTGCATGAGCCACTTGGACTTCTAGATAATGATTGCCTGAACCTAAGGTTCCTAGTTGATTAATTCCACGAGATTTGGCCTTTTGAGATACCTTTGTGTGGTCTGCATTTTTTAGCATACCATTGTCTTCAATTTTCTGTAGGTCTTTTTCCCAACCATATCCATTTTCTATACACCATTTTGCTCCAGATTCCATTATATCATTAAATTGTTTATCTTTTAATTTTACAAAACCTTTGCAACCGACTCCGGCGGGAACTAAATCAAATAATGTATTAACTAACTCTTTTATTTTTGGTTGAACATCTTTAATTGTTAAATCTGTTTTTAGAATTCTCATTCCACAGTTAATGTCAAAACCAACCATTCCTGGAGAGATTATTCCTTCATTTGTATCAAATGCTGCTACCCCCCCTATGGGAGCCCCATATCCCCAATGTCCATCCGCGTGACAAACTGAATATTTTTGTATGCCTGGTAGGAAGGTTAAATTTGTTACTTGATCGAATACACCCGGATCCATAGCATCTAATATTTCTTTTTTAGCTATAATTCTAGATGGAACTAGCATACCTTCTTTGTAAGTTTTAGGTATTTCCCAGGTTACATCATTAATTTTTTTTATATTTTTTTGCTTTTCCATCTTTGAATTTATATATAGAAAACTTTTAAAACTTTGTTTTTAGGATATGTTCTTGTGAGAGATAGATGCTATTAATTCTCAACTATTTCTTTGTAGGCTTTTAACATTTTAGAATAAACTTGTCTTTTTTGTCGAATTGATAAAGTGTTGTAGATACTAGTTATTTTTTTATAATTTTGATTTGCTTTTTTTGAATTAGGATCTAGTGAATTAATTAAATCATTTATTTGTTTGAAACTGCTTTTGGGAGGTGTGAAAGGGAGAGTTTCAGTTTTGGATAAATGTGAGTATATCGACTTTACTTTTTTTTCTAGTTCCTTTGCTGTCGAATGCTCTCCCTTTTTGATTGCTAGATTTATTTCTGACATAAAATTTTTAAGACTAACGTGCAATATTTTTTCTTTCAGAGGTTTTAATTTTCTATGAACTAATTTTTGGAATTCTAATGGAAGTTCATGAGAGGAATCTTTGAATAGTTCTAAAACTTCTTTGTATTTTTCTTTGGCTCTTAAATGATCTTTTCTTTTTAAATGAGAATGGCCAATATCAATATGTTTGAAAATTTCTCTAACTGTTCTCTTTCTGTTTTTTCTGATTTGAGACTTTGGTATTGTATTGGTTTGAATTGAAATGAATTTGGGTTTTCTTGCTAGTAAATAGTTTGTAAGAGATTCTTTTTCTTTTAGGGGTTTTACTTTTGAAACTATCTTTAATTCTTTAAATTTGTCCATCATTTTTTCTTTTTGTAAGTTGTAAAATGTTAAGATATTGAATTCGGGAATTGGTATTCTTGGCAATGAAATTATGAATTTTTTCTTTTTTTGTAATTTTTCAGATAATGAATTTTTATGTTCTAGTAAATTTTCTCTGTGTCTTAATGGGAGATAATAGAAGTTTTGCTTTATTTCTTTGTATAGTGTTTTCGCTTCTTTTATTCTTCCTTCTCTTAAAGATTCATGTGCCTTTTCTAAGGATTCTTTTACTAGGATTGCTGCGGTTTCAGATCTTAGATTTAAGATATTTTTTTCTATTATTTTTTTAGATGTATTATTTAATTTTGAATACATATTTACTATTCTTGCAAATAAATCTTGGGAGTCTCTTCTTCTGTTGGAATTTAGAGATTTTTCACATCTATTAATCAAGAAAAGAATTTCATCTATTTTATTCTTTTCTGGCTCTTTTGAAAATAGGGATTTAATTTTTGAAGTGAATGAGGTTTGAGATTCTACTGATTTAAAAGATTTTAAGCTATTTTTTATTATGTTATAGTCTCTTGTTAAGGTTGGATGGTTTTTTTGGAAGTTTATTTTCTTGTATATTTTATTAATTTTTCTTTGCAATTGTTTTGCTTTTTTTATTTCCCCTCTTCTTATGGCGTTTTGTTCTAGTTTTATTAAAACATGAAGTTCGTCACTTTTTGTTATTTCATCTTTTTTGAATAATTTTTTGAAGAAGCTAAATCTTTCGGTTACTTTATTTTCTAATTCTAATTTTTTTACTTTCTTTCTTCTTTCTTCTTTCTGTTTTTCTTTGTATGTTTTAAAGAATCCTAATTTATCATGTAAGAAACCGTGGATTAATTCTCTTCTTTTCTTTCTGATTTTCTCTTTTTCAAATTCTAGTTTAAGCTTTAATTCTCTCTTTCTTTGTTTTTCTTTCCTATTTTTTATTTCTAACTTTATCTTTTCATCTCTTGTTCTGAATAATCCGAAATGATCATGTAAATATTTCTTAATTTCTAACTGTCTCTTTTCTCTTCTTTTTAAATTCCTTAGCTTTGATCTTTCATGCTTTCTTTTATCTAGTCTTTTTTCCAATCTTAATTTTTGTAGTTCTTCTTTTGTTTTGAAGAAACCTAAGTTGTGTAAGAATTTATGGATTGCTTTGTTTCTTAGATGTCTCTTTGTTAAACTTGCTTTTGCTTCTCTTATTTTTTTATTTTGACTTCTTATTCTTTTTTCTCTTTCTCTTTCTCTTAATAATTGTAATTCTTCTTTTGTTTTATATAATCCAAAATTATTGTGGAAAAACTTTCTCCAAGCTCTTCTTCTTTCTATTTTTGTTTTTATTTTTTCTTTCTTTACTTTTGTTTCTAATCTTAGTTTTCTTTCTTTCTCATTTTCTATTTCTGACTTTGTTTTAAATAATCCTAACTTGTCATGACAATATGTTAAGAAAGCCTTTCTTCTTGCAATGCTTTTTCTTCTTTTGTCTTTTAATTTTTTAATTGCATAATATTCTTTTTCTTCATGAGTCCTATATAATCCGAAATTATCATGGAAGAAGGATCTAAATCTTTGTTGTTTTTCCTCTTTGATTTTTCTTTTCTCTTTTACCGTTTTTAATTTTAATCTTGCTTCCCTTATTTTTTCTAAATGTTTTTCTTTTAGAGTTTTTATTCCTAAAGTATTATGTATGAAGGAGTAGAAAGCTTTTCTTTTTTGTAGTTTTATTTTATTTTTTAATTCTTGAATTCTTGTTTTTTCTCTTTCTTTCAATCTTTCTTTTTCTTCTTTTTCTCTTTGAACTTCTCTCTTTTCTCTTAATTTTTTGTTTTCTTCTCTTCTTGTTTCTTCGAATTTTGCTCTAATTATGGTCTCTTTTTCTTCTTGTGTTTTGAATAAGCCAAAATTATCATGGAAGAATGCTATTCTTGCTCTTTTTTTAGTAGTTCTTATTCTTAATTTTTCTCTTCTTTTCTCTTCTTTTAATCTTTCTTTTAATCTTTCTTTTAGTAATTTAGCTTCCCTTTCTGATTGTATTTCTCCGTCTGTTTTGAATAAACCTAATTTTCTGAAGAAATTTAATGTCGCTTGTTGTCTTGCTATCTTTTTCTTTTGTCTTGCTAATAATCTTGTTCTGATTTCTTTTTCTACTTCTTCTTTTGATTTAAATAATCCAAAATAGATTCTGAAGAAATTTTTGAATTCATCTGATTTTTTCTTTTTAGCTCTAAGTTTTGCTAACTTAATTTCTCTTGCAATTCTCTCTTTTTCTAATTTTAATTTTCTTCTTTCTTCTTTCTCTGATTCTATTTCTTTTGATGTTTTGTATAATCCGAAAATATCATGGAAGAATTTCTTAATAGCATGTCTTCTTTGTAATTTTCTTAACTGTTTTTCTTTTCTTTTCTTTTCTATGATCTTTAATTTTGCTCTTTCTTTGGCTAAAGCTATCTTTCTTTTGTTTTCTCTGATTTGATTTATCTCTTTTTGTGTTTTGAATAATCCAAAATTTTTATGGAAGAATTCTTTTAAGAAGTGTTCAATTTTAGTTCTATTTTCTGTTTTCTTTCTTTCCTTAGCTTCGTACTTTTGTAATGCTATTTTCTCTACTTCTTTAGCAGAAGTTCTTTTTGAGAAAGAAAAGATTCTTTTGAAGATGCTTGTGCTTAAAGTTGAATGTTTCTTTTTAGTTGAATGGACTTTTTCATCTTTTTTCTCAGGAGTTTTTGGTAATTCTGTACCTTTTAGATAATTTCTTAATTTGACTACTAAATTTATTATTGGTCTTTTCTTTTCTAATTTTACTTCTTCTTGTAATTGTATCTTAGATAGATCTTTTACAGACATTTCTATTGCCTTATTTACCTTGTTTAATACTTGAGATAACCCTTGTTTTGATGCTGCTTGGTTGCTGTATTTGAAATCTACTAATTCTTTTGAGAATTTGATTAAGAAGTTTTCTGTCTGTTTATTTAATCCTTCTTCTAAAATTTCTTTTTTTATTTCTGAATATGTAAATTCGAAATTTGGATTTGTTAAAGTATCAAAGAAGTTTTGGATTATTTCAAATGATTTCTTAGCTGATTTTTCTATTGGTATAGAATTTAATTTTGATTTTACTTCTTTAACTTCATTTCTATAATTTGCTATTATTTTGATATTTTTAGCTAATAACTCTGGTTTTGTTTGTTTTACTTTAGGAACCATCTGTTTTATACTTCTCTTGTTCCTCACAATATAGATCCCTAAAACTAGGAGTAAACTTCCACCGATTAATATTATTGGGAAAAGAAGTACAATTGGAAATGCTGATTCTTCTAATTCTTCTTCAGCACCATCTACTTGTCCTGGTCTTATGTTTAAACTTAATTCTGGTTTTTTAGTTTTGATTCCTTGAGTTTCGGTTTGAATTCCAACACTTAAATCGATATCTTCTCCTACATTTACACTTAATCTATTTTGTGCAAATCTTGCTGTAATCTCTGGTGTTTTTTGACTTTTTCTTTTTTCTAAACTATCAATTATGTTTTCTAACATATTAAATGCTGGAGCATCTCTTAGTGTTTCTATTTCATTTTTGATTTTTGGAGGAATACGTTTTTTGATTAATTCTGATTCAAAATCCTCTAATTCGATAATTGATTTTTCTAAATTATAAATGGAGGATTGAGTGAAAACTACTTCTTTAGTCCCAATCCACCTACCCCTAGATTTTAAAACTGCTAAACTTGTTTCTTGATCTATGGTAATATCTATTTCTGGAGGCGATATGAAAAGGAATCTATTATCAGATTTTCTTTGTCCTATGAAATAATCATCTAAATTAATTGTTGTTTCTCTTCCTTCTCCCCAAGATCTAAATGATAATTTAATTGATGGATCTGAGAATTGAGATTGAATATCTGAGCTCGTTACATAAGTACCATCTTCTTCAGGAGGTTTTTCTTGAGCAGTTATACTAGTGACTAATAAAATGAATACAAGTAAAATACTTATTCCTAGCTTATTTCTTTCTTTCATGTTTTTCTAATGTGTCTAGTAGACGATTGATTAAATTGTCAAAATCTTCTCCCATTTTGCCATGTTCTTGTAATCTTTCTTTTGTTTTATCTGAAATTCTTAGAGTTCTTACTTGAGTTGAGATGTCTACCCAATTGATTTCAATATCTTTGTATCTAGAAGGGAGGTCTTTTATTTCGCTAAAATTTATTTTTTGATAAGGAGAGGATTCATTATCCCTAAAGACTAAAATTGTTGTGTTTGGGAATTTTTTGAGTTGTTTATATTGATTGTTGTAGAAAATTATTTGATTTCCGTATAAACGTTTAACATCATATTTTTTATCTTTTATGAAAAAACATGGAGAACTCTGTTTAAATGTAATATCTTGTTTTTTGTGTCCTTCTTGAATAAGCCAGTTTAATGCTCTTTCTTGTGTTTTGTTCATACTTAGGTATACCTTTGGTCTATTTTACTAAATCTAAGTTAATTTAGGTAATATTTAAATATTTCTTATCTATATCTGTGTATTATCTTGATAGTACTTAGGTATATAGTTATTAATAAATCTTTATAATTTTTTTAAAGTAGTAACATACTTTTATATAATCCAGAACTGTTTTTTAAAACTATGAAAAAGAAGGTGAGGTCTGTAGTTAGTAGCAAGAAGAAGGATTCTAAATTAGATCGTAGTCATTCAAAAGCTGAGAAGTTTCACAATGGTATTATAAAAGGTAAACAGAAGAAAAATTTTAAATTAGATCGTAGTCACTCAAAAATTCAAAAAAATATTGTGAAAAATAAACTTAAAAAAAGTTCTAAGTTAGATAGCAGCCATTCAAAAGCTGAGAAGTTTCACAATGGTATTATAAAAGGAAAACAAAAAACCTCTAAATTAAATCATAGTCATTCAAAGGTTGGAAGATTTCACAATGAAGCTATAAAAGATAAACAGAAGAAAGATTCTAAACTAAATCATAGTCATTCAAAGGCTGAGAAGTCTCATAATGGAATTATAAAGAATAAGATGCGCTCTATAGTTGAAAAAATTGGTTCTAAGCTTAAACCTCAAAAAATTAGTAGGACTGGACATGTTAGTCCTCATGATTTACATAAATTTCGTACTGATATTGAAAATGTTAAAAAAGAAATGGCTAAATCTGTTGTTGGACAGGATAAAGTTATTGATAGTATATTAAGAGCAGTTATTTCTAATGGTCATGTTTTATTAGAAGGGGTGCCTGGAATTGCTAAAACTTTGATTATGAGATCTTTGGCACAGGTTACTAGTTCTAAGACTAAAAGGGTGCAGTTTACTGCGGATTTATTACCTACAGATATTGTGGGAATTACTTCTTATGAGAAGAATAAAGGTTTTTTTGTTATAAAAGGTCCTGTTTTTACTAATTTTTTATTAGCAGATGAGATTAATAGAGCCCCAGCTAAGGTTCAAAGTGCATTATTGGAAGCTATGCAAGAACAACAAGTTACAATTGGTAGGCAAAGTTTTGGTATCGATGCTCCTTTTTTTGTATTGGCTACTCAGAATCCTATTGAAACTCAAGGTACATATCAATTACCTGAGGCGCAAATTGATAGATTTTTGTTTAAATTATATATAGATTATCCAACTAAAAAAGAAGAAAGAGCTATTTTGGCTAATAATATTACTATAAGGCATTTTGATGAATTTCAATTGAGAAGTGTTATTGGACCTTTAGATATACTTAAAATGCAGAATACTGTTAAACAGATCTATGTTAATGATTCTGTTCAGGAATATATAGTAAGGTTAGTAGATGCTACTAGACATCCTGAAAAATATAATTTGAAAAGTTCTAAATATTTGAGGTTTGGTAGTTCCCCTAGGGCAAGTATTGGATTATATATAGCTTCTAAATCTGAAGCTTTAATGAGTGGGAAAGAATTTGTTACGCCGCAACATGTTAAAGAAGTAGCTCCTGATGTCTTGAGGCATAGGATTTTATTAAATTACGAAGGACAAGCTGAAAATATTGATAGGGATGATATTATTAAAGAGATTCTTGCAAAAGTTCCAGTTCCTTAATTAAAATGGCATTCAAATTAAAAGTTAAAAATTTAGTTACTCAATTGGATATTGTTACTAAAGGTTTCACGACTTCTAAAATGACTGGAAATTATAAAAGTGCTTTTAAAGGTAGTGGTCTAGAATTTGATGGATTTAGAAAATATATGCCGGAGGATGATAGTTCTTTGATAGATTGGAAGGCGAGTGTTAGAACTAATGGTTTGTTAATTAAAGAATTTAAAGAAGAGAGGAATTTAAATATTTATTTTCTATTTGATGTTAGTACTAGTATGTTATTTGGAAGTACTGAGAGATTGAAAAATCAATATGGTGCTGAACTAATTGCTAGTCTTTCTTACGCTTCTATGCAGAATGATGATAGTATTGGGATCGGGATGTTTAATGACAAAATAGTTAGAGGGATTAAGCCGCAGAGTGGAGAGAAGCAATATTATTTTTTATTAGGGGCTTTGACAAATTCAAAATTATACGGGGGGAGGTATGATTTGAATAAGGCTTTAGATTTTACTTTGCAGTTTTTAGAAGGAAGTAGTTTATTATTCATTGTTTCTGATTTTATTGGATTGCAAAAGGGTTGGGAAAAATATATTAAAAAAGTTTCTGCTAAATTTGATGTTATTGCTTTGATGGTTAGAGATCCTAGAGATAGGGAATTGCCAGAAGATGTTGGAGATGTTGTTGTTGAAGATCCTTATGGTAGTGAGAAGTTATCTTTACATCCTAAATCTATAAGTAAGAAATATTCTAAGTATGTTAAAAAACAAGAATATCAATTAGAGGAAGTTTTTAAGAAAGCTGGTTCAGAGTTTTTGAGCTTAAGTACAGATAAGGATTTTGTTAATCCTCTTATTAAAATGTTTGCTAGGAGGGAGCAAAAATTCCGATAGTTACATTTGATAACCCTGAATATTTATTGTTTTTCATAGTTCTTCCAATTTTAGTTATAATTCATTTTTTTAGTTTAAAATATACTAAAAGAAAAGCGTTGAGGTTTGCTAATTATGAAGTTATTGAAAAATTAACTGGGAAGAAAGTCACTAGTAAGAATTTTTCTTTGTTGTTATTAAGAATTATTATTATTTCTTTTTTGGTTTTTTCTGCAGCTGGTACAACTTATTGGTATACTGGACAAGGAAGTACATTTGATTATGCTGTTTTGATAGATGCTAGTGTAAGTATGTTGGCTGAAGATTATGAGCCCAATAGAATTGAAGCTGCTAAAGATGCGGCCTTGAGTTTTTTAAATTCTTTTCCTGGAGTTGTTAATATGGCCGTAGCTACTTTCACAGGGACTACGTTTATCAAACAGAAAATGACTGAAAGTAAAAGAGATTTAAGAAAAGCAATTAATGGAATTGGTATTGAAGAAATTGGAGGTACGGCTATTGGGGATTCTATGGTTACTGCTTCTAATTTGTTATTCGAAAAAGAAGAAGGAAATGTTTTAGTTATATTAACAGATGGGCAGAGTAATGTTGGTTTAAGTCCTAGAGGAGCTATACAATATTTGAATGAAAAGAAAATTTTAGTCCATACTATTGGGATTGGTACTCCAACAGGAGGAAGGTTTATTGAAGGGAGCGATGTTTTGAGTAGACTAAATGAAGAGCCTTTAATGGAAATTGCTTCGCAAACAGGAGGGCAATATTTTAAAGTTGAGAATTTAGAAGAGTTAAAAGATGCTTTTTCTGATATTTCTAAGAGTAAAGTTCAGAGATTAAGTTATAATTTAACTATATCTTTTATGTTAATTGGGTTGAGTTTATTGTTATTAGAATGGAGTTTGATGAATACTAAATATAGAAGTTTACCTTAATTAGATTATGAATTACATAAATAGTTTTAAAATAATATATGTTTCTTGGTTTTATGGAACTGTCTGATGAAATTTATCCTAAGAGAAAAGAGGATCCTAGGACAAAATGTGGCAAAATTTGGTGGAACATCGAAAGATGTGCTCACAATTCTAAACATTTTATCTTAAGAAATAAAACCGTTTTGGACTTATTTTTTATAATTATTTACTTAGTTGAACAATTAGGATTTTTGTACGTAATTTTAGTATTTGATTATAATTCTCGTTCAATAGCAGCTATTTTTATCATCATTCTACTCTCTACTATGGCGGTTGAAAAAATCTTAATGGAATTGAGATTTGTGACTTTGAATAAAGGATTTGATATGCTTCTTCAAAAGAACTTGGCCCTCAAATCTAAAGTCAAAGAGTCTGTTAGTTTGGGACTTGTAGAAAATAGAGAATCAAAATAATGAGAAGAACATTTTTGCAATGTTTTCTGACTCTTCGGCTATTTTATCCACTTCCTCGTCTATTTCTCTCAATCTCTTTTTTATATCTTCATCAGACAATAGCATCACCTATTGTATCTTAGAAATATTTCTTACTTATATATTTAAGTTACAACTGTTTGATAGCTAACTTTCAATTAATTTTTTCTAAATTCTAAAACAGAATTAACTTTGTTTAAGATTATTTCTTCGTTAATTGCATTTATTCTAATATTAATGACTTTTAATGAAGTTGTTAGTAAAGTGAAGTTCCAGAAAATTAAATCTTTTTTATGTAAGGAGATTATTGTTTTTGTTATTTCTTCATTATATTCTTTTAAAATATTGTTTAGAATTTCTAGAGCTTTGTCAATGTCAACTTTTACTTCTTCTGCGTTTATTGTTTGTAAGTTGGTGTCTTCTTCCAAAGCTTTTTGTTTTTCTGATTTCTTACTTTCTGAAGGAGTGAAGGTTGTTATATTGTTTTCATTATCTTTGTAATTTAATTGCCAAGTTATATTATTTTTTTCTAAAATTCCAAAAACACTTACTAAATCTCCTTTGAAGTTGGTGAAGATTTCTTGTTTGGATAGATCTTTAATTGCTTCTTTAAATGTTTGCATCTTTTCTTGTCTCTACACTTGTCTTTACTTTTTTTATGAAATCTTTAGTTTTGACTCCGAATTTAACTTTTCCATCCAAAGTTCTTATTGCTAAAGTGTTAGCTTTTTGTTCTTTATCTCCTATTGTTAAGATTAAGGGAACTAATTCAGTTTGAGCATCCCTAACTTTTTTAGACATAGATTCTGATCTTGTATCTAGTTCTACCCTTAGATTTTCTTTTTTGAATTCTTTAGCTAGCTTTTCTACATGTTTTGCGTTTCTATCAGTTAAGGATAATAATTTAATTTGTACGGGAGCTAACCATAATGGAAATTTCCCTGCATAATGTTCTATCAAAAATGCTAGGAATCTTTCATGAACGGATAAAGGCGCTCTATGAATTACGAAAACTTCATTGTTCATCTCTCCGTTTTTGTCTTGATATCTTAAATCAAACCTTGTTTTTGCTGCAAAATCTAACTGTGTTGTGGATAATGTTTCTTCTCTTCCTGTTACAGCTTTGAATTGTACATCTAGTTTTGGTCCATAGAATGCTGCTTCGTCTTCCACCTCAACGAATTTAACTTTTAATTTCTTTAAGACTTTTCTTATTGTCTCTTCTGAATATTTCCAGTTTTCAGGTTCATTAATGTATTTAGATTTATTTTTTGGTCCCCATAAAGATAATCTGAACCAATAATCTCCTAATCCAAAGATCTTATAATAATCATCAGTGAGTTTAATAACACTCTTCATTTCTTCTTCAATTTGATCTTTTCTACAGTAAATATGAGCATCATTCATACTTAACATTCTTACCCTTAATAGGCCTGCTAAAGTTCCAGATAATTCATTTCTATAACATGTCCCATATTCTGCTAATCTTAATGGTAGATCTCTGTAACTTCTTAATTGATGTTTGAAAATTAAATGATGTTCTGGACAATTCATTGCTCTTAGAAAATATACTCCATCATCCATCTTCATTCCAGGATACATATCTTCTTCGTAATATGGTAAATGTCCTGATTTTAGGAATAATTCCTTTTTTGCTATGTGGGGAGTTGTTACTCTTTGATAACCTGCTTCTGTTTCTTTTTCTTTCGCTAATTTTTCTACTTCTTCTTTAATGATGTTTCCTTTTGGAAGCCATAAGGGTAATCCTTTCCCAACTAATTTATTTATTGTGAAAATTCCTAGTTGTTTTCCTAATTTTATATGGTTTCTAGCTTCAGCTTCTTCTTTTTGTACTAAATATTCTGTTAATTCTTTTTCAGTTTTGAAGGCAGTTCCATAAATCCTTGTAAGCATTTTATTTTTAGAGTCACCTTTCCAATATGCTCCTGCTACAGATAATAATTTGAAAGCTTTTAGATTTTTAGTGGATGAAACATGAGGACCTTTACATAAGTCTTTAAATTCTCCTGAAGTGTAAAAAGAAATTTCTTTATCTGTTAAATCTTCTAATAATTCTAATTTATATGGTTCATCTTTTAATAAAGATTTAGCATTTGCTTTTGGTACTTTGGATTTTGTAAATTTTAAGTTTTGTTTTATTATTTGCTTCATTCTTTTTTCTATTCTTTTTAAGCTGTCTTCAGTTATAGTTAAATTGTCAAAATCATAATAGAACCCTTCTTCAATTGCAGGGCCCATTCCTAGTTTAGCTTTTGGAAATAGTTCTTTTATAGCAATAGCTAATATGTGTGCCGTGGAATGTCTTACCTTTTCTAATGATTTATCCATGATTTAATTTAGAAATATTAACTATTTAAAGATAATGGATTGACAGTAAATTTATATATAAGTTATACTTAAAGTTCCTTATGAAAAAGAGTTTGATATACTTAGTATTAGTTTTACTTTCTATACAATTAGTATTAGCTGAGATTACAATAGATGATTTTACTAGAGAAAAATATAATATTGGAGAGAAAATTAATGTTAAAAGTAGTATTTCATATAGTGAAGGAGTTGTTGGAGCTTTGAAGATAGATCTTTATTGTGATGATGAATCTTTACCTGCTTATTTTAGTTTAATTGATTTAGTTGCTGATGAAGTACATGATTTTGATTTGGAGATTCCTACTAGAGAGAGATTGATGGGAAGTTGTAATTTTTTAGTTAGTGTTGAAGGTGCTGTTGAGGATTTTGAGAGGACCTCAAATACTTTTTTGATTACGGATGAATTAAAAGCTAATGCTATAGTTGATAAATTACTTGCTGAACCTGGAGATGTTGTTGTTATTACTGGAAGTGCACATAAATTAAATGGAGAAATTGTCGAAAATGGAGGAGCAAGTTTGACTATAGATGGAGTTGAAAATTTAATTAATTTGGAAAGTGGTGAATTTAGTTATAATCATATTTTGCCTTTAGATATAATTGCTGGTAAACATGAAATTTTATTTAAGGTTGAAGATTTAAATGGTAATAAAGGAGAAGATTTTGCAAGCTTTAAAATTGCTGCAGTTCCGACTGTTATTGGTTTGAATGTTTTAGATTCTTATGCTCCTGGAACTACTATTAGTGGAGATGCTTTTATTTCTGATCAATCCGGTGGAGTGATTAAGGGTGATGTTGTTGTTGAAGTTTTTAATCCTGAAGGAGGACTTGAATATACAAAAAATGTTCCTACAAATGATATTTTTGATGTTGAATTAGACGGATTTTCTGTACCTGGAACTTGGAAAATTAGAGCTAATGGTGGTGGTTTAGAAGTTGTAAAAGATTTTATTGTTGAAGAGAGTAAAACTAAAGAGACGTGGTTAATGGGTAGTGATTTATTTGTTAAAAATACAGGAAATGTTGATTATGATAGTCCTATTGAAGTAAAACTAGAAGGGGCTAGTGAAGTAGTTTTTGTTAAAGAGACAATTTTGAAACCTAATCAGACAATTACGTTTGATTTGAATAAGGAAGTTTCCTATGCTGGAGAATATAAAGTTACTGTAGATAGTGGAAATGCTATAACTGGTAGTGTTGTTTTGGAAGGCAGAAGATTTAGTGGGAGTAGTTATGCTGGATGGGGAGCTTTGACTTTTGTATTTCTATTTTTTATTTATATGGTTGTTAGGAAAGGTAAAAGTTTTATCAAAACAGGAAAGAAAGATTTGAAGAATGTTGCTGAAAAAGGTAAGCATATTCTTGAAAGAACACATACTAAAGATGATACTATCAAACAAGAAGATATTAATCATTTAGTTAGTAAAGTTAAAAGAGAAAATCCTGTTAAGTCTGAAGATGATAAAAAAGGTTCTAATGATCGAAATATGTTTAAAATTTTTGACTAATTAAAAAATGGTTGACTGTTGTGAATGTGGGAATCAAGTAGATGAAGAAAATGAGGAAGCTGTAATGGAAGTTCCATTTGGTGAAGAGATTTTGAATTTTTGTAGTCAGAAATGTTATGAAGAAGGTAAAATATAATTTTATTTACTGTCTTTTCCTTTGTGCCATCCGAGATGACCTTCTAATTTTGCATTGAGTTTTCCAAAACCCGAATTTATTTTCCAAGTTAAGCCTAGATTGAATATAAGAAATGCTAGAATTACACTTTCTGTTTGCCAACTACCTCCCAATATGATTCTTAAAAGTTGATATGCTATGAATAAACCGAAGAGTATTAGGATAACATCGATTAGATTATTTTTCTTTTCCATTCATCCTCCAAAATATTGTTTTTTTATTAGATAAATTATTAATAATACTATAAGAATAATTATAATTATGGAAATTGGATCTAGAATACCTCTTTTTTTCATAAATAGGGGTTGTCTTTATTTCTTATTAAATTTTCTATGTTAAGTAGATTAAATCTTTTTCTTCTTCTATAATTTTTTTAATTTTGAAATGTTTTTTGATTAATTTATCAATTTTAGTTTTTTTAGATGATTTTTTTAAGAAAGTTAGAATAAATTTATCTTTTCCAACTCTTTTGATTTCTTTTAATGCTTTTTCTATATTTGAGAAGTTTTGAATTGCAGTTATGGAGATTACAATATCGAAGAAATTATCTTTAAAAGGAATATTTTCTGCTTTTGCTTCTTTGTAGATTACTTTGTCTTTACTTTTAGCTTTTGCTAATAGTTTTTTTGCTGGATCTATTCCATATCTTTTGCATTTCCATGGGATTGTTGTTAAACCTGTTCCGCAGCCTATATCTAATAATTTATTTGTTGGTTTTGGTTTTAAGAATTTTTTTATTAATTTTATTTTCTTTAGTTGTTCTTCTTTGTGTAGCTCTTCATAACCTTCTGAAATTGTATCGTAGTAGTCCATAAATATCTTTGAATCATAGAATTATTTATAAATACCTATTCTATTATTAAAGTATGTTGTTTCCTGGATTAGCTATACATGTTGTTCACTTAACTGAATTAGAGGAATCCATAAGAAGGGGTCTTGATGAGTGTTCTAGTACTTTTAGTTCGACACCTATGGACAAGATTAATTGGCCATATATAGATATTGTTCAGGCTAGAATCTCTAGAGAAATTAGTTCTTATAGCGGGGAATTTAGTGATTATTTTAAGAGACAATTGGAAAACTTGGAAGGAGAAAAGAGAGGAATTTTGGATTATGATTATGGAGAAGCTTAGCCAATTTTAAAATAGAAGATTTTTTAAATTTTTATTATTTGTGTATTTTTATGATTAAATGGGGAATGACTCAGGAAGAAAGAGATATAGCAATTATTATTGAGAGAGCTGAGCGCCTTAGATTTGATGGATTAGGAGTAAATGAGAATTTTTATGATTCTGCATTGGGTGAAATTGATACTAAATTAAGTGCTTATAGAGGTTCAAGACGTGATCGATTTGAAAGAATCTATGCAGATTTGATGCTTAGTTAATTTCTTTTGTTAAATTACAAACTTTACATATGTTTGAAGATGTTGGTTCACCACAGGTTTTGCAAATTCCAATTGATTTTCCTTTGAAACTTTTTTTTAATGTTGGCAATATTTCTATGAAAGATGCGACTAAGGAATGTTTTGTTCCTGGATATTTTTGTTCTAAATTATTTAATAGATCTCTAATTTCAAATCTGTAGGAATCTTCATTGTAAGTGCATTCATTAAATTTTGAGATTAATCCTTTTAGAAAAGCGTAAGTTGCTACTTCTTTTTCTGTTAGGAAATAGAAAGGTTTTATTCTTGGAATAAATCTGGGATCTTTTCCTGTTCCTGTTCTTGGCCCCATTCTTGAGGATAATGCTATGTTATTTCTTAATTGGTTCATTAAGATACTTTGAGCTTCATCGTCTAAGTTGTGGCCTGTTGCTAACTTAGTTGCTTTTAATTCTCTTGAAGATTTGTTTAGTAAAGATCTTCTGAAAACTCCGCACATGCTGCATGCTATTTTATTTGGATTTTGAGATTTCATTTGGTCTAAAGTTTTTCCTAGTTCTTTTTTGTAAGAAGCAATATGTAATTTTATTTTATGTTCTTTACAGAATTTTTTAGCATCTTTTATAGAATCGTCTCTATAACCTTTAATTCCTTCATCAATTAATAATGCTGTTACTTTTATTTTTCTTTCTTTCAAAGATAATTTGTTTAAAACATATAGTAAAGATAAAGAGTCTTTTCCACCAGAACAAGCTACCATAACGTGATCATTTTTTTCTATTAATTTGTATTGTTTTATTGTTTTTATGGCTTTTTTTTCAAAATATTTTATGAAACAGGATTTACATAAGTTTATCTCGCTATTTGGGAGATTAATTACAGGATTAGTTTTACAAAACTTACATGGCATTTTAACCGCCTGAGATAACTGGAAGGATTTTTATTTTATCTTTAGAGTTTAGTTTAGTTGATTCTATGATTAGTTCATCATTTTTAGTTGCTATTACTGTTGTAGAATTTATGTTTAGTTTTTCATAAACTTCTTTTAATGTTGTAGCATCTACTGTTTTAGTTACGTCTTCCTTCTCTAAAAATATAGTTGGCATTATTCGTCTTTACTTCTGAATTTACCACCTTTTTTGTAAACTCTATAACGCCTCTTTGCTTTTTTATCTCCTTTAGATTTCCTTTTTCCGTAAGATACATCATCTGACATTTTAATTTCCTATATATTTAGTGTATAATGATTTTGCCCTTTCTGGGGATGAAGCTTTGATTAAAGCTCTTCCATCTGGGAACATTGTTAGTTCTTTGAATATTAAGCAATCACTGTTTAATATAACTTTATCTAATTTTTTTAATCTTTTGGCTACTTCTTGTAATTTTAAAGCTCTACCTCTTAATTGGTAAGAATTATTACCGCAGATTTTTATTAGATCATCTGAGGATTCTTCGTTTAAATATGTGAAATTATTTTTGCAAGTTTGACAATTTTGTAATTTTTTTACTTTTATTTTTTCTATTTTATTCTTCCATAAATCAAAGTAAGTTAAGTTTTTTAGATAAGGTTGTTGAGTTAACATTTTGAAAGCTTCTGTTACTTGTAAGGATGAAACTAATGATGCTGTTGTGTTGATAATTCCTTCTGTGTCACATGTTCCTAGAACTTCTTCTGGTTTGTTGAAAATGCAATTGAAACAAGGAGTTTTAGTTGGAACAATATTAAAAACCATTCCTGAAGAACCTATAATAGATGAAAAAATCCAAGGAATATTATTTTTTAGACAATGTTCATTTAGTAAAAATCTAGTTTCCATGTTGTCTGTGCAATCTAAAATTAAATCTCCTTTTAGAAAATTGATATTTTTAGGATTAATGTCTTTGAAAACTGCTTTTATTTTTACTTGAGAATTGATCTTTTTAAGATGTTTTAGAGCTGTTAAGGATTTTGATTTGTTTAAATCTTCTTCTATGAATAAAGTTTGTCTTTGTAAGTTAGATAATTCTACTATATCTCTATCTATTAAAGTTAAAGAACCAACACCTGCTCTTGTTAGTAATTCTGCGGTCCTAGTACCTATTGCTCCTAAACCTAAAATTGTAACTTTTGATTTTTTTAGTAGTTCTTGACCTTTAGATCCTATTTTTTCGAATACTACTTGCCTTGAATATCTCATAGTTATAATTGTGATTAAATATGTTTAAAAACATTGATGTTTTAGTACATTTATGCAAGAATTGGACTTTTCTAAGGATAAATCGGGATTAATTGAAAGAGCTTATAATTTCGCTAGAAAGGCACATGAAGATCAAAAAAGACTAAGTGGAGAGCCTTATTTTATACATTGTGAAGAAGTTGCTAAAATTTTAGATACTTTAGGATTGGGTGAGGAAGTTATTGCGGCTGGATTGTTGCATGATGTTTTGGAAGACACTTCTTATACTTATGAGGAATTGGAGAAAGAGTTTGGTAAAGATGTTGTGGAACTGGTTGATGGAGTAACTGAAATTAATACTTTGAAGAGGAAATCTGTCAGAGCAAATAATGTTGAGAATATAAGGAAAATGTTAGTTTCTTCTGCTAAAGATGTTAGAGTTTTGATTATTAAATTGGCAGATAGGTTACATAATATGAGAACTTTAGAATATCATACTCCTGAGAAAATTAAAAAAATTAGTAGAGAGACTATTGATATTTACGCTACTTTAGCTTACAGATTAGGATTAGCTAATATAAAGTGGGAACTAGAAGATCTTGCTTTTAGATATTTAGAGCCTGAAATTTATCAAGATTTTAAATATAAGTTTTCTAAAACAAGAAAAAATAGGGAAAAAGATATTGAGAATATTATTAAAGCTTTAAGTGAAGAATTAAAAAGAAATAATTTAGATGTTAAGATTTTTGGAAGGCCTAAACATTTCTATAGTATTTATCGGAAGATGAGGTTGAAAAGCTTAGATTTCGAAAAAGTTCAGGATTTGATTGGATTGAGAATAATTACTGACAATGTTGAAAGATGTTACGAAGCTTTAGGGATTATTCATAATTTTTGGAAGCCAGTTCCTTTAAGATTAAAGGATTATATTGCGAATCCTAAGCCTAATTTTTATCAATCTTTACATACAGGAATTTTAACTGAGGATAACAATCTTGTTGAAGTTCAAATAAGAACTCAAGAAATGGATGATATAGCTGACGGGGGTGTGGCAGCACATTGGAAATATAAAGGTGTTAGTGGAGAGGAGAGGTTTGATAGGAGATTGAGTTGGTTAAAACAAATTTTAGAATTTAGGGATCAAAGTCCCAGTAAATTTATGAAATCTGTAAAAATTGATTTGTTTGGAACTAATATTTTTGCTTTTACTCCCAAAGGCCAAATTATTGAGTTGAGTGAAAATTCTAGCCCTATTGATTTCGCTTATGCTGTTCATAGTGATGTTGGAGAGAAATGCACTGGTGCTAGAGTTAATGGAAGATTTGTTAGTTTAAGATATGAATTAAAGACAGGGGATGTTGTTGAGATATTGACTTCTAAGAACCAAAGACCTAGTAGAGATTGGTTGAAATTTGTTAGAACTTCTAAAGCTTTGAGTAAGATTAGACATAGTTTGAAGATTAGACAAGGTGTTTCTGGAAGAGGATATAATGTTCTAAAAATTAATGAAGAAGTTAGTCATAATATATTGCATGTTTCTGGTTTGAATGATTTTAAAGTTAGGTTTAGTGCTTGTTGTGGGCCTTTGCCTGGAGATGAATTAATTGGATATGGAAATACTGTAGGGACTAAAATTATTGTTCATAAAACCGATTGTAGGAATGTTTCTAGAATTAGGAAAAAGATTTTGAAAGTTCAATGGTTGAAAAATTTTAATTCTGAATTAAAACTTAAAATAAAAGCCTTAGATAGAGTGGGGTTATTTGCTGATGTGTTGAATACAATCGCTGCCACTGGGACTAATGTTTCTTTAGCTAGTGCTAAGAATTTTGGCGCAGATGCTGAATGCACTTTGACTATTAATTTTGATGGTATAGAGCATTTGAGGGATATTATTGATAGAGTTAAGAGATTAGCAGATGTTAAGAAAGTTAGTTTAGAGTAAGGTTTAAATAACTAAATATCTTCTTTTTTATTATGAATGAAATTACAGATGATAAATTGAATAAATACTTCGAAGTAGCTGAAAGAGCGTTTGAAAAGGCTAAAACTTCTAATCAAAGTCTTAAATTGGACTATTTGAAGAACGCTAGAGTAGATTTTTTAGATACTGTGGAGAGATACATTCAAGATGCTAAGCATTTTTTGGAAAATGATGATAAAGTTAATGCATTTGCGGCTTTAAATTATGCTCATGGGTGGTTAGATGCTGGTGTAAAGTTAGGTATATTTGAAGTTAATGATTCTAAATTATTTGCTGGAGTAGATGAAATTAGTAATTAGTTTAGGTGGGAGTAGAGTAGTTCCGAATAAGATAGATTATGAATTCTTGAAATCTTTTAAAAAAGTAATTAATAAGATAAAAAAAAGAAATAAAATCGTTGTTGTAGTTGGTGGGGGGAGTGTTGCTAGAAAATATATTAATACTCTGAAAAAAGAAAAATTAGATAAGAAAAAATTAAGTTTTTTAGGTTTTGAGACAACTAGATTAAATGCAATGCTTGTTAGTAATTTTATTGGTGCTAATTCTTCAGCTCCTGAAAGTTTGAGAGAAGTTAATAAATTATTGAAAAGGAATAATGTTGTTGTTACTGGTGCGGTTGAGTTTAAACCTAAGATGACTTCGGATGGAACTGCTGCGGATATTGCTAAATCTATAAAGGCAGATGCTTTCGTTAATGTTACAAATGTTAAGGGGTTGTTTGATAAGAATCCTAAGAAATATAAAACTGCTAAATTTATTCCTGAAATTTCTTTTAAAGATTTTTCAAAAATAGTGAATAAATTAAAATTTAAACCTGGACAGAATTTTGTTTTGGATCAAAGTGCTGCTAAGGTTATTAGTAAAGAAAAAATTAAAACTTATATTACTAAGAATATTGAGGATTTAAGTAAAATAATTAAAAAAGAGAAGTTTACTGGAACTTTGATCCATGATTAAGTTCGTAAAGAACAGAATGTCTCATTACATATTCTTCGTCTAGAAATGTCTTAGCCATATCTCTTTCCGTTGGTGGATTAGGATGTTTTCTTTTAGACTCTTTTAGTCTTTTTTCAATTCTACTTCCCATTATCAAAGGATACATTTTGCCTTCTTGTTCTCTGAGTCTGTCTATACAACTCGATAGTTGACTACTTGGAACTTCGTCTTTTTCATGTATTACATTTAGTGCGTGTTCTAAGGTTTCTATTACTCCTACCGTATTTTCTACTTCTAGTAGTCTTAGAATATTTTCTTGCTCTTCCGCGATGAATTTTGCTTCCTCTATTTTCGATGTTGTGTCATTTTTACTAGTGAAATAACCCTTTTTGCTTAATTGTTCTCTGGCATTAAATGATCCTATTTCTATAGACATGCCTAAAATGTATCCTCCTTCTTCTTCGGATGGTACTTTTCCTTTTAGCTCTTCGGAATAAGTAGAATTGAATTTTGGCATGTTTTTATGTTAGAAACAATGTATTTAAAAATTATCAATATATAACATATATGATGGTAAAAGTCATTTGTGTTAGTGGAAGCGTAGGTGTTGGTAAAAGTACTTATTCTAAAAAATTAAGTAAAAAATTAAAGTATTCTTATGTTGATTTGAATTCTTTTATTGAGGAGAATAAACTAAAAGATAACTATGATAAGAAAATGAAGACTTGGGATGTTGATATTAAGAAGTTGAATAAGAAACTAATTGAATTTATTAAAAATTCTGGGGATGATTTGGTTATTGATGGACATTTGAGTCATTATTTGCCTAAAAAATATGTTTCTAAGGTTATTATTGTTAAATGTGGTTTAAAAGAATTGAGAAGAAGATTAGAGAAAAGGAAATATAAAGAAGATAAAATAAGAGAAAATTTAGATTGTGAGATTTTTGATGTTTGTTTTGAAGAAGCTATGGAATTAAAACATAAGGTTGAGGTAGAAGACAATTAAATTTAAAAAGAGTTAATTTTTTGATAGTTCTATGTCTTTAGAGAAATTAAAAGAAATTAAAATTAAAGTTGAAGAAGAGTTAAATAAATATTTTGATAGTAAAATTCAAGAAGCTGAAGATGAGAATTCTAAAGAAGTTTTAGAGTTTTTGAAAGATTACACATTGAGAGCTGGAAAAAGAATTAGGGCTGGAATGTTAGTTTATGGATATCTTTGTTTTAAAGAATTAGATAATGAAATTATAAAAGCTAGTATGGCTATGGAATTAATGCAAAGTTATTTTTTAATTCATGATGATATTATGGATAAAGATGTTTTGAGGAGAGGGAAAGATTCTATGCATATAATGTATGAGAAAAAATATGATGTTATAGATAAAGAACATTTTGGAGTTTCAATGGCTATCTGTGCTGGAGATGTGGCTTGTACTTTAGCTAATGAGATCTTATTGAAAACGGATTTTGAAAACAAAGCTAAAGGCACTGAAATAATGAATAAAGTTTTTGAGACTTGTATTTATGGTCAATTAAAAGATGTTGTTTTTGAGAAGAAAAATCCAAGTGAATTAAATGAAGAAGATGTTCTAAGAGTTTACAGATTAAAGACTGCATCTTACACTGTTGAAGGTCCTTTACATATTGGAGCTGTTTTGGCTGGAGCCGAAGATGTGAAAACATTATTGGATTATGGTGTTGTTTTAGGGAAAGGATTTCAGATAAATGATGATATTAATGGAATTTTTGGTGATGAAGAGAAAACTGGGAAACCAAGTGATTCAGATTTGAAAGAAGGTAAAAGGACATTATTGTTGATTAAAACTTTGAAGGATTGTAATGATGAAGAAAGAGAATTCATTTTAAAAAACTTAAATGATGATTTGAAGGAAGAAGATGCTGAGAAAATAAGAGAGATTATTAAAAAATATGCTTTAGAATATTGTAGAGGAAAATCTGATGAATTTATTGAAGAATCTAAAACAATTATTAAAGATGCTGAAATAAGAGAAGATGCTAAAGAATTCTTATTAGAAATTGCTGAATATGTTGCTAAGAGAGATCATTAATTATTTTCCAAATCTTCTTTGCCTTTTAGAATATTCATTTAAACATTGTTCGAAATGTTCTTTTTCAAATTCTGGCCATAGTAAATTTGGTAAGAAAATTATTTCTGCGTAACTTGCTTGCCATAATAAAAATCCTGATAATCTTGATTCGCTTGTTCTAATTACTAAATCTGGTTCTGATTGCATATAAATATTTTTGTTGAATACTTCTTCATTTATTTCTTCTATGTCTAGTTCGTTGTCCTTAATTTGTTGGGATATTTTTTTTGTAGCATCGATTATCTCTGCCCTTCCACCATAAGCCATTGCGAAATTTACAACATAATTTGAATAATTCTTTGTGGATTCCATAAGTTCTTTCATGGAATTTTTTACATCCTCAGGGAACATCTCTATTCTACCGATGAAATTTATTTTTACTTTGTTTTTGTGAATTTCTTCATCTTTACCTGTTTCATCAAAAGCTTTTTTAAAAAGCTTCATTAAATAATTGAACTCTGGCTTTGGTCTATCGAAGTTTTCTATAGAAAATGCGTATAAAGTTAATTCTTTTATTTCGAGCTCTTTAGACCATTCAAGAAGTTTTTTTACCTTTTCATAACCCCATTCATGACCTTTATGTGGTTTTAACATTAGACGTTTACTGAACCTTCTATTGCCGTCTAGGATTATACCTACGTGTCTTGGTATGTTATTTTCTGATGGTTTCATCTTTTTGGAGATACTAAAAATATCTTTAAATATCTTTCGAATCGAATAATTTAAAAATTAAGTTAAATTTAGAGTATTATGATAGATTTTGTTTTAAATAAGAATTTAATTAAATATTCTAAGGATTTTGGGTTTTCTAATATTTATTGTATAGATGATTTAAGAGTTGTTGAAGGTAAGAATGAGAAGATAAATCGGAAAGCTGTTGAAGATAAAAATAATAATTTACTATATGGTCTTGAGAAATTTGGAATTAAAGATAAAATTCACTATAGAGATTCTGGGTTGAATCAAGTTTTATGTAAATTAGCTAAAAAAAATAATGTTAAAATTGGGTTTAGTTTTAGTGATGTTTTGAATTCTAATGAAGAAAAAAGTGTGATTTTAGGTAGGATGGTTCAGAATGTTAAATTATGTAATAAGTATAAAGTTGATATGATAATTGGTAGTTTTGCTAAAAGTAAATATGAGATGAAAAGTGGTAAAGATTTAGTTGCATTTGGTAAATTGATAGGGATGAAGAAAATATGGAATGAGAAAATCGATAGTTTTTTTAAAGATGAGGGTTTGATGTTGAAAAGAATAAAATGATTAGAAAAGAGCTGATGATGTCTTTTTTACTTAGTATGTTTCTAGTTAGCGGATGCCAGAATAACACTTCTAATTGTGTTCCAGCTGGGTGTAGTAGCCAAGTTTGTGTGGCTGAAAGTGATGCAGAGGGTTATGTTACAACTTGTGAATATAAAGAGGAATATTCTTGTTTGGAATTAAGTAATTGTAAATTTATTGATGAGAAATGTCAATGGGAACAAACTTCTGAATATTTAGAATGTTTAAGTGAGGTGAGAGGATGAGGAAATTTGTCTTTATCTTTGTTTTTTTATTATTAATTAGCGTTATTGGTGCTGGAGATGATGATATTGTTTTAGTAAGTGAGGAAGTTGTTGAGGAAATTGAAGAAGAAGGTAAGGTAGATGTTATTGTAATTTTGAAAGATGAAGTTGTGAATGATGTTGGCGCTTTTAGTATTACTGAAGAAGTTACTGTTGCTGAAGTTGTAAGTGATATAAAAAATGATATTGAAGTTGAGAGTGAAATTAGTATTATTAATGGTTTTAGTGCTGAAGTTGATCAATCTGAGTTAGATATTTTATTAAATGATGATAGGGTTGAGAAAATTGAATATGATGTTCCAGTTCATGCTTTTTTATCTGATTCTATTCCTTTGATTAATGCTAGTTTGGTTCATCCTTTGCAAATTGATTCAGCTAATTTAACAGGGACTGGAGAAACTGTTTGTGTTATTGATACTGGGGTGAATTATACTCATCCTGCTTTAGGTGGTTGTTTAGGAACAAATTGTAAGGTTTTAGGAGGATATGATTTTGTTAATGATGATGAAGATCCTATAGATGATCATGGACATGGAACTCATGTTTCTGGAATAATTGCAAGTAATGATACTACTTATGTTGGGGTTGCACCTAATATTAGTTTAATTGCTATAAAAGCTTTGGATTCAAGTGGCGGAGGTAGCACTTCTGATGTTGTTTCTGGTATTGATTGGTGTGTGAATAATGCAACTATCTTTAATATTGGTGTTATAAGTATAAGTTTAGGAGCTAGTTTGAATGCTACTAGTTATTGTGATAGTAGTTATACTAGTTATAGAGATTCTATAAATTCTGCTGTTGCAAATGATATTATTGTGAGTGTCGCAAGTGGTAATGATGGTAATAGTACTGGGATTTCTGTTCCTGCTTGTATACAAAATTCTACAACTGTTAGTTCAACAGATAAAGATGATTTAATTTCAAGTTTTAGTAATAGAAATTCTTTAGTAGATTTATTAGCACCCGGTGGAAATATCACTTCTACTAGTTATACTGGTGGAACTGAGAGTAGATCTGGTACTTCAATGTCTGCACCGCATGTTTCTGGTGTTATTGCTTTGTTAAAACAGTTTTTTAGATTAGAGAGCGGTGGTAATTTAACCGTTAGTGAAGTTGAAAATAATTTAAGTGACAATGGATTAAGTGTTAATGATACTGGTGGAGAAGGGTTGATATTTAAGAGAGTAAATATTTATGATTCTATAGTTGCTTTAGATTTATTTGGTCCTAGATTTGAGATAGATTTGAGTAATGATACATTAGAATTAAATCAAGATAATCAAACTATTAATGTAACATTTGTTGATTCATTTTTAGATTCTAGTTTAGCTAACATCACTTTACCTAATGGTACTTTGTTGGCGAATATTACAAATAGTTTAGAATTGATTACAGATAATTTAACAGCATTAGGAGAGTATAGTATATATGCTTGGGCAAATGATACAAATGGGAATGAGAATTTTACTACAAAAACATTTTTGGTTAGAGATACTTCTGGGTTAAGTAGTGGTTCTTTTACTTTGAATAACATTGAGGATAATAATTATACAGATGTTAATTTAGTTGAATTTAATATTACTATAGATAGTAAGTATAATTTAGATAATGCTACATTAAGCCATAATTTTACTAGCTGGAATGAGAATAGCACTTTTGATTTGAGTACCAATGAAACTACTTTAGTATTTAATAATACATTTGATGAGGGTACTTATTTATGGAATGTTGAAGCTTGCGATGTAAATAATTATTGTGTTAATAATGGAAATAAAACTTTATTTATAGATACAACTGCTCCTGTTGTTATTTTGAATACTCCATTGAATGGAACTAACTTTACTTCTTTAGCTAATGTTGATTTGCAATTTAATGTAACTGATTTAGCTATTCCAAGTTGCACTTTAACTTTTAATGGAACTACAAATGAAACTTTAAGTTCTGTAAGTACTGGAGCAGTTAATGAATTTGCTGAGAATTTTTATTATTTATCTAATGGAAATTATACTTGGGATGTTGCATGTACAGATAAAGTTGATAAAAGTGGAAATTCAAGTACTTTTAATTTTAATGTAGCTTGTGCTTCTGAATCTACATTTAGTAGAGATTGCACTTCTTGGAGTGATTGTATGGGTGGCTCTAAAACTAAATTATGTTATGATGCTAATTATTGTACAAGTGATTCTCAAAATATTTCAAGTACTTTTGCTTCTTGTTCTTCAGATGATTCTTCTTCTCCTTCAAGTGGTGATGGAAGCAGTAGTGGTGGGAGTAGTACAAAAACGGACAATACTAAAAAATCTTCATTTAAATTTGATGTAAAAGCTGGAGATAGGAAAAAGTTAAGTATAAGTAAAGATGTTGGTATAAGTGGTTTGGACATAAATTTTAAAAAAGCGGTGAATAATGCGGATATAACGGTCACTAAATTAGATAGTAAGCCAAGTAGTGTGTCTGTTGTTTCTAATGTTTATAAATATATACAAATTTCAACGGACTTTTCAGAGGAAGATGTTGAAGAAGCTAAAATTGAGTTTAAAGTTGAGCAAAGTTGGATTAATATTAATGCTTTAGGTAAATCTACTAATATATTTATGAATAGATATAAGGATGGTAAATGGGTTGAGTTAGAAACATTAACTGCTGGTTTTGATGGAATTCATCAGAAATATGTTGCTGTAACTCCTGGATTTAGTTATTTTGCTGTTAGTGCAAATAAAAATGTTGTTGATACACCTCTTGTAACTACTAATTCTGTTAAAGAAGTTGAGGAAGTTAATGAAACTGTTGAAGAAGTTGAAGTTATTGGAGGGTTGGACGAGGGTAATGTTTTAGATAAATTTACTGGGTTGCCAGTGATAACTATTTTTGCTAATAGTAGTACTTATTCTTTGATTGGATTGGGTGTTGTTGTGGCTATTTTAGTAATGTTCTTAGTTTTAAGATTTAGGAAGAAAATATCTAGAACTAGCGGTGTTAAAGTTAAAGGTCCTAAGTTTGCTAAAATGAGATGGATTGCTAGTTTAGGATTGTTGAAGATTTTAAAGAAAGGAAAAGGAAAAGTTGTTGGTAGATGGGAAGACGTTCCTAGAGATAGAATCGACTTTAAGAAAAAAGATGATATGATTAAACATGATTTTGAACTTCATAAAGGAGCTAAGAAAGTTGAAGAGAAAGAAATTAAACAAGACTTTAAACCTGTTAAGAAAGAAGGTTTCTTTAGTAAGTTGAAAAAGAAGCTTTTAGAAAAAGCTTCACCAAAAAAAGAAGAGAAACCTAAACAAGAATTTGAATCAATTAAGAAAGAGGGATTTTTTGGTAAACTGAAGAAAAAATTGAAAAGCAAGAAAGAAGATAAACCTAAAGAAGAGAAACCTAAGAAAAGTTTCTTTAAGAAATTATTTAGTAGGAAAAAGAAAGTTGACCCTATGGCGATAACAATGGATAAGAAAAAAGAAGTTAAGAAAGAAAAACCTAAAAAGCTTTTAGAAAAATCTTCATCAAAAGAGAAAAAGAGTTTCTTTAATAAATTATTTAGTAGGAAAAAGAAACTTTTAGAAAAACCTTCACCAAAAGAAGAGAAGAAAGAAATGAAGGCTGATGTTGAACCAGTTAAGAAAGAAGGTTTCTTTAGTAAGTTGAAAAAGAAATTAAAAGGAAAGAAAAAAGGACATGATTTTGAGATAAAGTAATTCTATAGAAGATAAATGTTTAAATAGCAAGTTTTGTTTGTATATAGTGGTGATATTTAGAGGGTATGCAAGTGATTTATTGCCTTGGATTGAAATTCCTTCTGTGGAAGACTCTTGGAAATTAGCAAGTGAACATCTTCTTAAAAGAAAATCTAGAGGTTTTAAGAGTACTTTTGAAAAGAGAGATGGTTTGTATCTTGATGCACTTACATCACTTGGGGAGCGATATGATTTTTTTATGAGTGTTCTTAGAAATGAACCTGGAGTAGTTATTGGGCCTGAAGATGCCCCTACTGACTATGAACCTGGAGTAATGGAAAAATATGGTGGAGAAATGGGTGAAGATCAATTGTTTGAAAGAGTCGTTTTTGCTATGCACCATGTTTTTGACAAAGGAGAAAAAATTTCGGAGTCTAGGGCGAAACTTATCACAGGATTTCCTTCTTATGTTTTAAGAAAATCTAATGAAGCTTGGCCTGATACTGGAGTGAGTATGCCACCATCAAGATGTGAGAGCGTTGGGTTTTGTCTTGATAGCACTCCGCCGTATATGGAAGGTTGTATGGGAGACGCTTCTGGATTGGCAAGAACTCAAGAGGCTTATGACAAAAATATGGAAGGCATTATGAAAGATGCGGTTAAGACTTTGAGCTTTTAATTCTAACATAAACTATTTAAACTTTAGAAAGCCTTGAGAGAGTAATGAAGATCTTTGCGAGAGCTCCGGTTAGGATAGATTTTGGCGGAGGCAGTACTGATATGCATGCCATTAGTAAAAAATTAAAAGGATATGTTCTTAATGCTGCTATTGATAGCTATGTTAATGGTTCTTTGATTAAGCTACCTAATAAAACTAAATTAGAATATCATTCTGAGATTCCTACAGGATCTGGGTTGGGAACGAGTGGAGTGATGAATGTTGTTTGGTTAGCATTAACTACTAGATTTGATGATGCTTATGATTTACCTGAGTGGGCTTATAAAATTGAGAATGCTACTGAAGTTGTTGGAGGCAAGCAAGATCAATATGCAGCTGCTTTGGGTGGAATTAACTTTCTTAAATTTGATAATGATAATAGGGTTAAGGTTGAAAAAATAAAATTAAAACCTAATGTTAAGAAAAAATTAGAAGGAGGATTATTTTTGGATTACACTGGACCTAGGATGGGTAGTGATATCAACCAAGTTATTTTAAAAAATTTTGTTAGAGGTAATAAAAAAACTGTTGATGCTTTTAAGAAGATTAATGAAAATACTAAGAAAATGAAAACTTCTTTGGTGAAAGGAGATTTAGATGCCTTTGCTAATGCTTTGAATACTGAATGGATGTTGAGAAAAAAATTGCATCCTAGAATTACTACTAAAAAAATTGAGGAGAGAATTAAGTTTGCAATGGATAATGGAGCGAGTGCTGCGAAAGTTTGTGGCGCAGGTGGTGGTGGTTGCATTTTGTTTTACGCGGAGAATAAAAAAGCTCTGATGAAAAAGTTTAATAACAAGTTAATAGATATTAAATTTGACTTTAATGGACTAAAAGTCTGGAAGAGATGAAATTGTATGAAAAAAAAGAGTGTGAAAGATAGATCATTTATCTTGTATGTATCGACTTACCCTCCAAGAGAGTGTGGGATCGCTACTTTTACTAAAGATTTGACGACGGCGATGGATAAAAAATTTAATCCAACTTTGAAATCTAAGATTTTAGCTGTTAACGAAAATGGAAGTAGTATATATAACTATAATTCTAAAGTTACAATGCAGTTGAATGAATCTGATATTGAAAATTATATTGGAGCTGCTGAAAGAATTAATAGAAATGATAAAATCAAATTGGTTTGCATTGAACATGAGTTTGGTATTTTTGGTGGAGAAGAGAATGGAGAATTTTTAATTCCTTTTTTAGAAAAATTAGAAAAGCCCGTTGTTGTTACATTACATAGTGTTGTTCCTGATCCTAGTGAAGAAAGATTGAGAGTTATGAAAGCGATTGCTAAACGAAGTAAAGCTATTACTGTTATGGCAGGAGTTGCTGTTGAGATATTGACTAGTGTTTATGGAATTGATAAGAGAAAGATCCATGTTGTTCATCATGGTGTGCCAACTGTTGACTTTTTGAAAAATAATTCTGATGTTAAGAAGTCTTTGGGGTTAGAGAATAGAACTGTGATTTCTACTTTTGGTCTTATTAACAAAGGTAAAGGTATTGAGTATGTTATAAAAGCGTTGCCTGAAATTGTTAAAAGATATCCTGATGTTTTGTATTTGGTTATTGGAGAAACTCATCCTGTTGTTAGAAAACATGAAGGAGAAGAATATAGAAATAAATTAATTAGGTTAGTTAAGAGATTAGGGTTGAAGGATAATGTTAAGTTTTATAATAAATATTTGACTTTAGAAGAGATTATTGAATATTTGAAAGCTAGTGATATATATGTTTATTCTGCTTTAGATAGAAATCAAATTGTTTCTGGAACATTGGCTTATGCGATGAGTGCTGGTAAGGCTGTTGTTGCAACTCCTTCTTTACATGCTAAAGAGATGTTAGCTAATAATAGAGGAATTTTAGTTAAATTTCAAAACGCTAAAAGTATTGAGAATGCATTTGATACATTATTAGGAGATAGTAAAGTTAAGAAAAAAATGGAGAAAGATGCTTACGACTATACTAGACAAATGACTTGGAGTAATGTCGCTACAAATTATTTAGAAGTTTTTAAAAAATTAATTAGTGTTAAGAAAACTATAGGGTTAAGGAAAATACCTTCTGTTAAAATGAATCATTTGATTACATTAACAGATGACACTGGAATTATTCAACATGCTAAACATTCTGTTGCTAATAGAAGCACTGGATATACTTTAGATGATAATACTAGAGCATTGATAGTTGCTACTATGCATTTTGATTTTTCTAGATCTGAAAGGAGTTTGAAACTGATTAGTACTTACTTAAGTTATATACATCATTCTCAAATGGAAAATGGAGAGCTACATAATTTGATGTCTTATGATAAGAAATTATTAGATAAGGTTGGTAGTGAAGATAGTTTTGGTAGGACTTTATGGGCTTGTGGAAGATTAATGAATAGTAAAGTTACTTCTGGATTAAAAGAAAATGCTAAATTTATTTTTGATAATGCTTTGAAAAATATTGATAATTTAGAAAGTGTTAGATCTAGGGTGTTTAGTTTGATTGGGTTATATCATTATTATAAAGTTTTTAATGATGAAAATATTAATACTTTAATTGTTAGGTTAGCTGATAGTTTAGTTAGTAATTATGAAAATAATACTAATAAAGATTGGAATTGGTTTGAGGATTCTATAACTTATTCTAATGGAAAAATTCCTGAAGCTTTGTTTTTAGCTTATGAAATTACAAAAAATGAGAAATATTTGGAAATAGCTGAAAATAGTTTAAAGTTTTTATCTAGTTTGATTGTTTTGAATGGTAAATTAGTATTAATAGGACATAAAGGTTGGTACATGAGAGGTGGTGAGAGGGCTTACTATGATCAACAGCCAGTAGATGCTTCTTCAATGGTTCAAGTTTATATGACTGCTTATGAAATTACTGGAAAAGAAGAATATTCTGAAAATGCTTTTTTGGCTTTNCAATGGTTTTTGGGTAGGAANACTATTAAATCAANTNGTTTATGATGAANCTACTGGNGGNTGTTATGATGGNTTGTTACCTGANTGTATTAATTTAAATCAAGGNGCNGAGAGTACTATANGTTATTTNTTAGCTAGNNTGAGTTTNGNAAAATGAAAGCTTTAGTTATNGTTGCACANCCGGATGATGAANTGATTTGGATGGGAGGNTNTATTCTTAANAATAANGATTGGNATTTTGANGTTATNAGTTTNTGTNGNAANNATGATGAAGATNGAGCTCCTAAATTTAAGAAAGTTTGTAANNANNTNNATGTTNATTATTGTAANATGAGNGATTTNGAAGATGANGATTTGAATAANNTTAGNGAAANNNAAATNGTNGANAGANTTNNANAAATGNTNAGAGANTAATGATTATGATTNTNTTTTTACNCATGGNNTNAATGGNGANTATGGNCATANAAGACATANNGAAATNNANAAAGCTGTTAANAATATGATTAAGAGAAAAGAATTNANNTGTAAGAAGTTATTTTACTTTTCTTATAGNAAAACNAATGGNATTTGTAATATAAATCCTAATGCNGATAAACTTATAAANTTNGATAATTCTACGTTTTCTAAGAAAAAAAGTTTGATTATGGACACTTATGGTTTTCAAGAAGGTGGTTTTGAAGAAAAGTGTTGTGGCCAGAAAGAAGCTTTTAATGTTATAGAAATAAAATGAAGTCAGTGGTGTTATATGCTCATCCTCCCGAGCCAGACGGTTTGAGTTTGCAGGGACATTATTTGTGGAAGGGGTTATTAGAAAATAAGTATAAAAGTTGGCCTTGTAATCCGGAAGGAGGGTTGCAAAAAGAATTCTGGTATAAAAATTACAAACCTGATGTTGCTTTTGGGATTGGTTATTGGGGTAATGTTCCTCAATTAGTTCATGATCCTTTGAAATATGGCGTAACTCCGATTCCTTGGTTTAATGCAGATGGTTGGGTTGCTAATTATCATAAAGATTTGGAAAAATTGCAATTAATGTTAACAACTTCTGAATGGGTTAGACAAACTTACAAAAGAGATGGAGTTGATGTTTCTAATATGGTTCCTATGCATATTGGTATAGATACTGAGAATTATAAGCCTTTGAATGATGAAGTTGCTAGAAATAAAGTTAGAGAATTATTAGGTATTAAAGAGCATGAGAAGATGATCTTGACTGCTGGTGGAGATGTTACTTCTAAGGGAGCGCAAGAAATGTTTAAGGCATTAGCTAAAGTTAATGAGGAATTTAAAGATTGGAAATATGTTTGTAAATCGTGGCCTAGTGAATGTGCAGGGGAGTGGCATGATGAGGAAAGTCAATTAGTTGAAGAACTTGGTATAAAAGATAAAGTAATTTTTATTGAGGGAAGTTTTAGTACTGAATTTGTGCCTTATTTGATGAATGCTGTTGATTTTTATGCTGGTCCTTCTAGATTGGAAGGTTTTGGTATGTTTCAAGTTGAAGCTATGGCATGTGGAAAACCTGTTATTTCAATAGATCATATGGGCCCTAAGGAGACTATAATTAATAATAAGACTGGATTTTTAGCTAAAGTTAAAGAAACTGTGATATTAGATAAAGAATGGGTTTATCCTTGGATGGGTTTTCCAAAAAAAGCTGTTATTGAATTTGATAATCCTAAGATTTTTGCTTATAGGGCTGATGTAGATGAATTAGCCAAATTTAGTTTGAAGTTATTAACAGATGATGCTTTAAGAGAGAAAATGGGTCAAAATGGTAGGGAACATGCAGTTGCTAAATTTGATTATAAGTACATTTCTAATAAAATAGCTGAATTAACTAAAGAAAGATTGGGGATAGAATAGAAGCCTTTAAAAAGGACTTAATTTCTATTATATGTATTAAATAGTGAGGTATTAAAACATGAAAGGTACAGTAAAGTTTTTTGATGAAACTAAAGGATTCGGTTTTATTACTGCTGAAGATGGCAAAGAAATCTTCGTACACCAAACTTCATTAGAACAAGGTGTAACTCTACAAGAAAATGACACAGTTGAGTTTGATGTAGAAGAAGGCGATAGAGGCCTAAAAGCAGTTAATGTAAAGCTAAGCGAAGGCGGATCTGATAGTTCTGAAGAAGAAGCTCAACCAGAAGAACAATCTGAAGAAGCTCCTGCTGAAGAAGAACAATCAGAAGAAAATACAGAAGAATAAATAATTATTTCTTAATTTTTATTTTTAATTTTCTTAATAAATCGGGTTTTAAAATCCGTATTTTTTTTATATTAAAACTTTTTTTTGTTTAAATGAATTATGAGCTAATATATACATTCCTGCTTCCCAAGCTTGCAAATTTCCATAGGGTTCTTTTGTTTTAGGGTGAGTCCATTCTGGGAAATTTCCTTTTAAGTTTGTTAATGCTATTCTATGTAATTGTTGTTCTGCTTCGTTAAATTTTTTATATTTAATTAAAGCTAAGATGTAAAAACAACCAATATATCCCCAGATTCCTGCGTTTGCATATTGATATGGAACTCCTGCATCTGAATCTTTAAAATAATCTCTCCAAGCTTTGTCTCCTGGTTTTATTGGTGGGAAAATAACTTTTATTGGGGAAGGTTCATTGATATTTTTTCTTTTTATGTAATTTAAAATTTTTAAAGCTCTTTTTTTATCTGCCAAATCAAAAACAATTGCTAATAAATTTCCTAAAGAGTCAAACCATTCTCCTATTTCATGATATTTGTTATGATTTTTCCATCTGTAAGGTAGGTAGAAATCTTTATTCCATAAGCCGTCTTCTTTGTCTTCATTTACTATTTTTTTTAGTTTTTTAGCTTCATTTTTTTTATTTGTTAAGTTTAGAACTTTGTAGTATAATGCTTGAGTGTTTATTGTGTAACCGTATTTATGGGGGAATGCATCTTGCCAGTCTGAAGTTGGTAATTGGGCTAAGATTCCTCTTTCTCCAGGATCTTGACAGTCTAACCATTGTAAAGCATGTTGTATAGAAGCTTTGTTTCTTTTTAGTAATTTAGAATCATTATATCTTTGTTTGTAGACATAATTTCCAATAATATACCATAGGCTAGAGTCTATTGTTTTGTAATCTGCTTTCTTTTTTCTTTTTGAGAATCTATCTACAGCGTTTGGGATTTGTCCATTAATACTTTGATCTTTTTTTAGAGTTAGAATTGAAGCTTTGAAAGTAGATTTAAATTTTGTATTAACTAAACTTGCTCCTAAAGAAGAAATCATAGAATCTCTAGACCAAACTGCGTTATAGCCGTCAATTCCTCCTGAAGCGAACATTCCATGTTTTGTTGCGCATTTTTTTAAAGTTTCTATAGCTTTATCATANCAGGCTTCTAACATGTAGTTTAAACTAGGTTATTGTTATATATATTTTTCTGTACAAATTTTTATAAAGTTTGAATTTAAATTAGATTAGATGGGACAAGAACATTACATGGCACTTGCAATTGCTCTTAATGGTGCTACTGGAAGCGGTGAATTGTATGGGGTTGTATTACCTTATGATCCTGAAAATGCTGAAGACCAAAGAGATATGGATGAATTTAGATCTATGGTAGGATTGAGAAAATTAACTATACCTTATGATGGACCTGATCGAAGTGAAGCTAAACATAGTGTTGGAAATCAGAAATCTATTCGTCAACTTGTTTTAGATATTACTTCTGATTAAAAGAAAACTATTTATAATATAATAATAATTTTAAAGTATATGTTGAAGATAGAGAAAGAAGGGTTGTTGTTAACTAAAGAGATGTTTAAACCTAGTAATAAAAATTTTGAGATTATTGGGGTTTTTAATCCTGCGGCTTTGAGGTTGAAGAATGGTAAAATCCTTTTATATGTTAGAGTTGCTGAAAAATTAAAGAAATGGAATAAAAAAGGAAAATCATTATCTCCAAGATGTATTTCTAATTCAAGATATCAGCTAACTTATGATGCTTTTAAGAAAAGTAATATTGAAAATTATGATAGAGGTGGATTTCATTTAAAGGATGATACTGTTAGATTAAAATTTATTAGTCATTTTAGAAGAGTTTTTTTAAGTGAAGGTGGGATGGAAGTTGAGAAAATTGAACAAAAACCTGCTTTTTATGGAACTAAAGATGATGGAGAATTAGGGGTTGAGGATCCTAGGGTTAGTAAAATTGGGAATCAATATGTAATGACTTATGTTGCTTTGAGTAGATATAATAGTATTAGTAGTAGTTATGCAGTTAGTAAAGATGGGATTAATTGGAAAAGAAGAGGGATTATATTTAGGCATCAAAATAAAGATGTTGTATTATTTCCTGGGAAAGTTAAAGGAAGATATGTTGCATTTAATAGACCTGAAGGTAATTTTAATTTTTCTTTACCGCATATGTGGATAAGTTATTCTAAAGATTTAGAGCATTGGGGGGATGATCAAAGTTTATTGTTAAGTAAAGATAGTTGGGATTCTGCTAGAGTTGGAGCTGGAACTCCTCCGATATTAACTAAAAAAGGGTGGTTGGAGATTTATCATGGAGTTCATCCTGATTATGGTTATTGTATGGGTGCTTGTTTATTAGATAAAAATGAACCTCATAAATTAATAGCTAGAGGACCTTGTGATGCTCCACTTTTATGTGCTCAACAAGATTATGAGAAAAAAGGTTGGATGCCTAATGTTGTTTTTCCTACTGGGATAATTGAAGATGGAGAAAAAATATTATTGTATTCTGGTGGGGCTGATGAAGTTGTTAGTATTAAAGAAATTTATGTTAAAGAAATATTAAAACATTTGAAAGGGAAATACGTATGAAAAAAAGTACAAAAGCACTCTGTTTAGCCGTGTTGATTGGAGGTTTGGGAAGAATTGCAATAAATGAAGGTACAGATGCTATTGAAGAAAATAGACAATATGGTGAAAGGACAGCGGCATCTGAAAATTTAATTCTAACCGGAATGATAATCACCGGAGCTGCTATGCCTTTAACGTTATATTCAATGTTTAGAAGATCTCCGTATGAATAAATTGAACTAGCTGAAATTTTAAAACATTTGAAAGGGAAATATGTTTAGGTTATTTTCTTTATTAATTTTTCAACCTTTTTATCTAATGGGATAAGAATAACGCCTTTTGGATCTTTTTTATTGATGACGGCTCCTCTCTGACTTATACAGAGCATTTTATCATCTTCGTGAGGCATCTTATCTTCACATTCTTCTGTTATGTAAGTATAATACACAGTATCATTATGACCTTCTTGGCTATAAGTTGCTGAGACTTCGCTCCAACGATGCTTTTCTATTTCTTCATAAAACCTACGAGTTTCTTCACCATTCAACTCATATGCTTTGTATTTATTCATTTTATGGATTAATATTATATATCAAGAACTCTTTTTTTATTAGTTAATATGCGAAACTTAACCTTTAAAAATGTTGTTTTTTAGTTACTGTTCCTTTTTTAACAAAAAGAAACGCAAAAATAGAAGGAAATAATTTAAATAAATTAAGAGACTAGCAACCATTATGTTTAGAGTATTTAGATCAGAACATTATGATAAGAAACTTGACAAATTAGATAAGAAGGAAAAAATAATTATATCTAGATTTGAACAAAAATTGAAAAAAGAGCCTTTTTCTGGTAAACCTCTTGGATATAGGTTTTTTTAGAGAGAAGAAATTTGATGGTAAAAGAGTTATATTTCTTGTTTATGAAAATCATAAATGTATTTTTTTGATAACTATTACAGATAAAAAAGCTCAACAAAGTGAAATAGATTTAATTAAATCTAATTTGGATGTTTATAGAGATGTGTTAGAAAAAATTATAAAAAATCTTTAAACTTCTTTTACTTTACCTTGGAGAACATCTTTTATACCTGTAGCTATGTCTTTTAAAATATCTTGATCTATTTTTTTGAACTTTTTTAGTTCTTCATATTCTTTTTTTGATATTGTTACTGTTTCCATTTAATTATAATTATAATATTATGTTTATAAGGTTTTTGTTGAGTTTTTTAATATAAAGCTTTATATATAATTGTTTCTTAATAATTGTTAGAGAAGTATGGTGAACGTTGCAATAAAATTGTTTTGGTAGAATTTAATAACTTTTAGTCACTGTTCCTTTTTTAATAAAAAGAAACGCAAAAATTATTCTTTTAAGAGTTCTTTTTTAGCGAGGTAATTTTGTTTAGTTGTTATTGGACGGTTTAATTCTTTTTCAGTATCTTTTCTAGCATTTCCTGCCACATTTCCACCTCTTTTAGCAACTTTTTTATTTTTATTAAAAGTGTTTGGTTTTTCTTTTTGTGAAATTTCTGTTGTTACACGTTCTCCTAACATTGTAAAAATTAATTCTAAATCATTCATATGGTCTCTTAAGTTAACTTTTGATTTTGGTAAATTTTTATGTTCTTTATATTCTGTTGGAGTCATTCCGAAAGTTGCTTTAGAAATTTCTGCTGTAAGAATTGCAAAATCTTTTTCTTCTTTAATACCTCTTTCTTCCCATTCATCTGTTAGATTTTGTCTTATTGCAATTCCTCTTAATCTTTTGTCTATCCAATCTTTAGGGTAGCCCTTTGCGTGATACATTTCTTTCATTCTTTTTTGAGCTAATTCTGGATTTTCTATTTCTTCTATTCTTTCATAACCAACTTGTGCTAACCATCTTTTGAAAGGTTCAGCTTTTTTAGATGGTATTGATTGGATAATTCTAAACATAGATTCTGTGTTTGCACAGTCTGTTAAGTATCTTTTACCATCTGTTGAGGTTAATTTCAGCTGTCCGATTTTTGCGGACAACTCAAAACCTTCTTCAATAAGCCTTGTTTTTAAATCAGACCAATATTTTCTAGGTCTAGAACTCTCAGTTAAAGTAAAGATTATATCAACTATAGAAAAATACCATTCTTCTCTATACCATTTTCTTCTAATGTTTTTTCCTTGAAATACTACTAATTTTTCCATTTAATTTACTAAGAAATATTTATTTATAAGCTCTACGGAGGTATGGCGAGTATGTCATTTGAGTTTAAAATATATTTTGGAGAATATACTTTATTAGAACTATTTGAGATACTGTTCCTTTTTTAACAAAAAGAAACGCAAAAATATATAAAATATAGAATTCTTAGGACTTAGTATGGTTTATGACAGTATTTATGATCCTATGAATATAAGTTTAGGACAAGCTCTTATTGGTTTTGGGAGTATAGTTGTTTGTAGTTTAACTTCAGCTCTTTATGTTGCCCATTCACAAAATAGAAGGGATGAGAGAAATGCTATAAGGGATCAGGAAATAGCGAATGGGATACATGCTCAAATTGTGAAAGTTCCTTCTGAATATTGGCCTGCTGTTTTGAATATTGCAAAAGATGCGAGAAAATTAACTAATTCTGAAAATCTTAATAATAGATTGGACTTATAAGACAAAGTTTATATAATAAAATATATTTTAGCTTAACTAGGTTGAATATAGCAATAAATGGATTTGGTAGAATTGGAAGTCATGTTTTTAAGATTTGTTTAGATAAAAGAGTAAATGTTGTTGCTATTAATGATTTATGTGACTCAAAGGTGCTTGCTCACTTAGTCGAATATGATTCTGTTTATGGTAAATATGATAAAGAAGTTAGTCATGGTGATGGATGGATTAAAGTTGGTGGAAAGAAAATAAAGGTATTAAATGAAAAAGAACCTGGACAATTGCCTTGGAAAAAGTTGAAAATTGATGTAGTTTTAGAATGTACTGGGAAATTTAAAGATAGGAAAGAAGCTATGAGGCATTTAAATGCTGGCGCAAAAAAAGTGGTTATTTCCGCTCCTGGAAAAAATTTAGATAAAACAGTAGTTTATGGTGTTAATGATCAAGATTTGAAGAAAAAAGATAGAGTTATTTCAGTTGCGAGTTGTACTACAAATGCTTTAACTCCTGTGGTAAAAGTTTTAAATGATAAATTTGGTATTGAGAAAGGATTTATTACTACTGTGCATGCTTATACTTCTAGTCAATATTTAATAGATGGACCTAATAAGAAAATTAGGAGAGGGAGAGCTGCTGCTGTTAATATAGTTCCTACTACTACTGGAGCTACTAAAGCTGTAGTTGAAGTTATTCCTGAATTAAGAAATAAATTAAATGGAATTGCTTTAAGAGTTCCTGTTAGTTGTGGGAGTATAGTAGATTTTGTTTGTGTTTTGAATAAAAATGTAGATGTTAAAGTTCTTAATGAAGTTTTAAAGAAAAGTTCAGAAAAAGAAATGAAAGGAGTTTTAGAATATAGTGAAGATGAGTTAGTTAGTTCAGATATAGTAGGTAATAGTCATTCAGGTGTTATTAGTTCAGTTGATACTCAAGTTCTTAAAAATAATATGGTTAAAGTTTTAATTTGGTATGATAATGAGTATGGTTATTCTAATAGAATGGTTGATGTTGTTAAGCGATTAAAATTCTAAGTAAAAAAAGATGAAGTTGTTTTAGTCACTGTTCCTTTTTTAACAAAAAGAAACGCAAAAATAAATTAATATAATCTCTTTTTCTTAATTCATGAAATATATTACAACAACCTATTGTGCAATTACAGTAATACTTATTAAGAAACCTTGCAAATATCTAATTAATGACTATTGAAGTTTGCAATGTAGAAATTTTATGTATCTCTTTAAAATTATTGGGCTCTTTTTTGATTGGGGTTTTTGGTTCTTTTGCTTATGTTCTTACAGTTTATTGTGGATTTGCTGGAGGAAAAACTAAGGAAGAAAGAGACGTTATGATTGGGTTTCTCCTTCCCCCACATAGGAAAAAACGTTCTAAAGATTATCTCAAATGTTCTCTTTATGGGTTCGCAGGAGGAGGATTAGCAATGATCTTCCAAGGAACTTCTTTGGGCGCTTTTGTTCCATTACAATCTTTAATTATGGGAATAACCTGGCCAGTTTTTGTATCAAGTTATCTATCGGGTAGACAATCTGAGATTAATCCCGAAGAGAGAAAGAAAATTTCTGAAGGAGTTTTTGAATCTCATCTAATCGAACCTAAAATGAAAACGGAAGAAAGAAAAAATGAAAAGTTATTTAAGGAATTAAAAGAATCTTCTAAAAAAGGAGGTATAAAATGAATATTCTTTTTGATAACATTCTAAGAAAAGAGGTTAAGTTTTTTGCAGAAAACCACATAGACGCCTATAGAGGTGATGAGAAAATCTCTATTGATAAGATGGTTAAAATTTACTTAAACAATGGAGGATTTTTTGTATTATGTTCTAAAGATGATAGGGTTGAAGGATATTTGGACTTTACTAATGTAGAAGAGATTAATAAATTAATGGAAGATTCAGAAAAAATTAAAGAAAACTTAGGAGAAAATAAAAAAAAGTTGAACTTTAGAAACTTCCTTATTAAAGAAGATAGCCAGATTAAAGAAGCTATAGAGAAATTCAAAGATACTAGCCAATTGTATTTCCCAGTTATTGATAGTGAAAATAGATTAACTGGACGCGTAAGCTTACAGCTTATAAAAACAAATATCGATAAAATTTATGGAGATGTTTTTAAATCTAAATAGATTCCCTAGGAATACTTTACAAAATTTTCTTTATTTTTGGTTAAGCTTTTTGTTAAAAAAGGTTATGCATCTAAAAACTTTTATATAACCTTAACAACTATAAACTAATATGAACACCTTAAGCAAAGCTAACTTCAAAGGTAAAAAAGTATTAGTAAGAATAGATCTAAATTCTGAAATTATAAATAATAAAGTTATAGAAAATCAAAGATTTAAAGCACATTCTAAAACTATTAAAGAATTAAAAAAAAAGAAAGCTAAAATTGTATTATTAGCTCATCAAGGAAGACCTAAACAAAAAGATTTTACAGATTTAAAGCAACATGCTAAAATTCTAAGTAAATATGTTAAAGTTAAATTTGTTCCTATAGTTGGAAAAGAATCAAGAAGTATAATAGATAATTTAAAAGAAGGAGAAGTTATATTACTAGATAATGTTAGAAAATTAAAAGATGAGTATGAAGGAAGTAAAAATAATAAATTTGTAAAGGTATTAAGTAAACATTTTGATTATTATGTTAATGATGCTTTTTCTAATTCTCATAGAAAACATGCGTCTATGGTAGGATTTCCTAAAGTTTTGAAAAGTTTTATGGGTAGAAATTTAGAAGAGGAAGTTAAAGCTTTAAAGAAATTACATGTTGGTAAAGCTTTGTTTATTTTAGGGGGAGCTAAGCCTAAAGATAATATTAAATTGTTAAATAATAAAAGAAAAATATTAAGTTGTGGGTTGTTTGGTCAATTAAGTTTAATTGCTAAAGGTGTTAATTTTGGAGCTCAGAATAAATTCTTAAAAAATAAAATTGGAATTGTTAAGAAAAGTAAGTTGAAGAATGTTCAATTTCCTATGGATTTTGCTATAAAAATTGGAAATAAGAGAAAAGAGTTACAATTAAATGAGTTTCCTAGTAAATATGAAATTTTTGATATTGGGGGAAGAACTATTGAACTTTACAAAGAGGAAATAAAGAAAGCTAAAATTATTTTTATGAAAGGTGTTCCTGGAGATTTTTTAAATGAAAATTTTAGTAAGGGAACTAGAGAAATTTTAAAAGCAATTGGGAAAAATAAAGGATTTAGTGTTGTTGGTGGAGGAAGTTCAAGTGATGCTGTTTCTAAGTTTAAAATAAAAGGAATTAATCATATTAGTTTAAGTGGAGGAGCTTTGATTGAATTTGTTAGTGGGAAGAAATTAGTAGGTTTGGAAGTTTTGAAGTAAAATTAAGCTGGAATCTTTGATTCTTTAGAGAAATGTTTTTCTGTTTCTTGATAAAGTAAATTATCGTAAACTTTGATTAATTCTTTTATTGTATAATTCTTTTCATTTAATTTGAATAATTTAGCTCTTCCAATTTCTCTAGTGAAAACAACCATTTCAAATTTTAATAACTTATCCCATATTCTGTGTAATGTTGTCCATCCTATACTTGAATTTTCAGCTATATCTGATAATGAATAGTCTAATCCTCTGCTTTCTATTAAAAAATCTAAAACTCTTATAATTGGAGAATCTCCTAATGCTTCTCTGAATATTGTTGTTTCTTTCATAGCTTTTCTATAAATTATATCATTTATATATCTTTTGCTTTGGTATATTAATGTACCTTATTATCAGCTAACTTTTATATAGTTTTTATGCTTTTTATAAATAATGGAGAAGAAACTCATTCAGGATAAGATTTTGAGAAAATTAATGTCTATGAAACCTGCTAAATGGGGAGCTTCTCATACTGAAGAAAGAAATTTAGTAAAAGGGTTGGCAAAGCATTTGAGAGGTAGTAAGATTACTGAAAAGGCAATTAAGGAATTATTTCAACTTGAATTTTTGTTAAAATCTAAAAAAACTGGAGAATGGCATGTTTCCTTAAATCCGAGAAAGAAAGAAGAAATTTATAGGTTTTTGGGAATTCCAAGAGAAGAGTGATTTTAAAGTAAGTTTTATATATATTCTAATTGTAATAATTATAAAGGTGGTATAGAATCTTTGATGTAGTTTGTGTAGGAAGTAATGTAGTAGATCTATTTGCTAGTACTTGTCTTAAAGAGAAAAATAAACAAATTCAATTACCAGTTGGAGAAAAGATTTTAATTCAAGATTTTAGAACTGATGTTGGAGGAGGAGGGACGAATACTGCTGTTGCTTTTTCTAGGTTAGGGTTAAATACTGGCTATTTAGGGATTATAGGAGATGATTTGAATGGAGATTATGTATCTAATTGTCTTAAAAAAGAAAAAGTTAATTTTTTAGGGAAAAGAGAAGGACTTAATGGGATTAGTGTTGTAGTTGATAGTAATAATCATAATAGGACTGTTTTAACTCATAAAGCTGCTAATGATAATTTAAAGACTTATCCAAAATTTAAAACTAAGTGGTTATATTTTTCTTCTATGTTAGGTAAAAGTTTGAAAACTCAAGTTAAGTTAGCTAGGGAGTTGGTTTCTAGAGATTTAGTAAAAATAGCTTTTAACCCTAGTTCATATTTAATTAAGAAAAAACCTAATAGTTTGAAAACATTACTAAAATTATCTACAGTTTTAGTGTTGAACAAAGAAGAAGGTGAGATGTTAGTTAAGAAAGGAGATTTGTTGGATGGATTAAAGAAATTAGGTCCTGAGATTGTTGTTGTTACTGATAAGAATAAAGATATTCAATGTTATGCGGAAGGTGTTAAATATAAATTGAAGCCACATAAAATTAAAGTTTTAGAAAGAACTGGGGCTGGAGATGCCTTTGCTTCTAGTTTTGTTGCAGGTTTAATTAAAAATGAAAGTGTTGAGAAAAGTTTGAAAATAGCTTTAAAAAATTCTGAATCAGTTTTAAGACATTTTGGTGCTAAAAATAAATTATTAAGGTGGAAAGATGTTAGACATTGAAAAATTTACAGCTAAGATGGATACTCTAGGAGCTTTAGCTTTTTTGTATGTTATAATTTATTCTATAATTAATTTAATGAAGGAAATGGATATTTTAACTGTAATTTTATTATTAATAGGAGTGGTAGGTTTTTTGGTTGATATGTTTATTGTTATAAAAGTTAGGATGAAAAATGTTAAATAAATTAATGAAAAATGGGAAAACTTTGATTTTAGCTTATGATCAAGGGTTAGAACATGGGCCTAGTGACTTTAATGAAGATAATGTAGATCCTAAATTTATTTTAGATATTGCTAAAGGTGGAAAATTTAATGCGGTTGCTTTACATAAAGGTATTGTAGAAAAATATAGAGATAAGATTAAAGTCCCTTTGATAATTAAACTAAATGGGAAAACTAATATTTGGAAAGGAGAACCTATTTCTGGATTAACTTGTAGTGTTGAACAAGCTGTGAAATTAAAGGCAGATGCAATTGGTTATACAATTTATATTGGAAGTGAAAGAGAGAGTGAAATATTTACAGAATTTTCTAAAATACAAGAAGAAGCTAGGAAGCATAATTTACCCATTATAACTTGGATTTATCCTAGGGGAAAGGCAGTTAGAAATGATAAGAAATATATGTCGTATGCAGCTAGAGTTGGATTAGAATTGGGTGCAGATATTATTAAGATTAAATATAATGGGAATAAAGAAGATTTGAAATGGGCTGTTAAATGTGCGGGCAGGGCTAGAGTTGTTATTGCTGGCGGAGTTAAGAAGAATGATAAAAAATTGTTAAAACAGGTTGAAGATATAATGGATGCTGGTTGTGCTGGGTTAGCTATTGGTAGGAATATTTGGCAGCATGAAGATCCTACTGAAATTACTAAGAAAATAAAGGAGATTGTATGGTAATAGTTGTTAATTTTAAGAATTATGTTTACGGAAAAAAAGCAATTAAGTTAGCTAAAGAATGTAAGAAAGTTTCTAAAAAAATTGTTTTAGGTGTTAGTTTAGTAGATTTGTTTAATATTGTTGAAAAAACTAAAATGGAATGTTATGTGCAACATATTGATTATCAAGAGAAAGGAAAGAATACTGGATTTAATATTGTTGAGAGTGTTAAAGAAAATAAAGGTAAGGGGGTATTTTTGAATCATTCTGAACACAGGTTAAGTTTTGATGTTGTTAAAAAAACAGTAAAAAGATGTAAAGAATTAAAATTGAAAACTATTATTTTTGCTAAAGATGTTGAAAGTGGTAAAAAATTTAGTAAATTAAAACCAAATTATATTTGTATTGAGCCTCCTAATTTAGTTGGAGGTAAAGTTTCTGTTAGTACTGCTAAACCTGAATTGATTGAAAATAGTGTTAAAAAAATTAAAGCTAAAGTTTTAGTTGGAGCTGGGATTCATAGTAGGGAAGATGTTTTAGTGGCTAAAAGATTGGGAGCTTATGGAGTAGCATTATCTAGTGCTGTTTGTAAGAGTAATAATCCTGGAAAAGTTTTAAGGGAGTTAATATGAAAATAGCTTTTTTTGAAGTTGAAAAATGGCAAGAGAAATATTTGAAGAGTAAATTAAAAGGTGAATTACAATTTTTTAAAGGCCATTTAACTAGTAATGTAACTAAAATAAAAGATGTTGAAGTTTTGTGTGTTTTTGTTTATTCTAATGTAACTAAAGAAATTTTAGATAAGTTAGATAATTTGAAAATAATTTGTACTATGTCTACTGGCTTTGATCATATTTATTTAGAAGCTTGTAAGGAAAAAGGAATTAAGGTTTTTAATTGTTCAACTTATGCTGAGAATACTGTTGCCGAACATACATTTTCTATGATTTTAGGTTTAAGTAGAAAGTTAGTTGATGGTAATGAAAGGGTTATGAAAGGAAATATGAGTTTAGATGGTTTAAGAGGAAAGGATCTTAAAAATAAAACCTTAGGTTTAATCGGAGCTGGGAAAATCGGGTTAAATGTAATTAAAATGGCTAAAGGTTTTGGGATGAATGTTATTGTTTATGATATTGTTAAAAATAAAAATTATAAATATGTTAGTTTGGATACTTTGCTTAAGAAAAGTGATATAGTTAGTTTACATTGCCCTTTGACTAAAGATAATGAACATTTAATTAATTCTAAAAATTTAAAGAAAATGAAGAAAGGTTCTATGATAATTAATACAGCTAGAGGGGGACTAGTAGATACTATTGCAGTTGCTGATGCTATTAAGAAAGGAAAGTTGGGTGGTGTTGGTTTGGATGTTTTAGAAAATGAAAAAGAAGTTAAAAAAGGATTTAAAGGAAGTAGTAAATTGTTGAGAGCTGAAAGATATTTGTTGAAGCAAGATCATGTTATTATAACTGCACATAATGCGTTTAATAGTGAAGAAAGTGTTTATAGATTATTAGACGAAACTATTCAGAATATTAAGGGGAAGGGAAGATGCTTGAGTTGTTAGAGAAAGTTTATGAACAATATGAAGCTAGTTTGGAATTAGTTAAAGATTTTAAAATTGATAAGAAAAAAATAGATAATGTTGTTTTTTGTGGAATGGGTGCTTCTGGAGTTGTAAGTGATATAGTAAAGGATTATGTTTATGATGAAGTTAAGGTTCCTGTTATTGTTAATAAAAATAGTAATATTCCTGGATTTGTTAATAAGAATTCATTAGTGTTTGTGATTAGTCATTCAGGACATAGTAAAGAAATTTTAAGTTGTTATAAGAAAGCTAAAGAAAAAAGAGCTCAAATTATTAGTATAACAGGCAATAGAAAATTAAATTGGAAGAATAAGTTGTTAATTCCTGATAATACTAAATTTGGTAGAGTTGTTTTGTATTATTCTTTGTTTCCTATTTTAGTTATTCTTTCTAAATATGGGGTTATAAAAAATAAAGATAAAGAAATTAATAAAGCATTGAGAGCTATTAAAGGTTTTAAAGATCAGAAAAAAGCTGAGAAAGTTGCTAGGAAATTATATAAGAAAATGCCTGTGATTAGAAGTTCTTTTGCTTATAGATCAGTAGGTTATTATTGGAAAACTCAGTTGAATGAATTGTCTAAAGTATTTGTAGTTCAGAATTTTTATCCTGAGATTAATCATAATGAGATTGAGGCTGTTTTTGGGAATAAGTTGGAGATTGTTGAATTGAAAGAAAAGAAGAAAGATTTAGCTTCTATGTTGTATTATATGCACAGTGCTGATTGGGTTGGATATTATTTGGCTAAAATGAATAAAGTTGATCCTTTGAAAACACTTGTTATTGATAAATTGAAGAAATAATTATTCTACTAAGCTTGTTAGATCATAAGCTACAATGCCTTGCATTATATCCTCTGGGACAAAATTTAAACTTGGAAATAGTGTACTTTCTACTTGGATTTTATATAAATCTGCTCTTTTATTTTGTGGAAGTCCTTGTCTCATTAAGTCAAAAGCAGTGAATGATTCACGATTAACATAAACTGTAAAATCTGATGCAGCTTGTAATCTTTCAAAGAATTCTTCATTCCTATCTCCACTGAAATCTATTCCTCCATTTTGGAAGCGTAATTTTCCATTTCTAACTTCTTCTATTTCTTCTAGAGTTGGTAATTTCATTAACCAATTACTCGCTCTTCTTCTTTGTTCCATATAATGACTTACTAATTTCATTATGTCTGTAGGATCTCTAGAATAGACATGGATATCTTCTTCTACAGTTTTTAATTTATATAAGGTCATTATTGAAAAAATAGAGATGTAACTTAAAAGTTTATTCAATATTCGAAATATACTTTCATTCTTTATCTAATTTGAATTTTTTACCTGCACCTTTAAATGCTATGGCTAGAGATGCTAAGAATAGTAACAATACAAATTCAAATCCACCATTGGCTGAATTTAATCCATTTTTTAAATGTACTAAGATTATTGCTATGCCGATATTAATCGATACTAGTAGAGCCGCTAATCTTGTTTTGAAACCAGCTAAAATTGCTAAACCTCCGAAAGTTTCTACTAGTGTAACTATCCATGCTACAACTATTGCTATTGGGACTCCCATGCTATTTAAAAAACCTGCAAAGTTTGAGGTTCCTATTGCAAATGGGCCTATGTTAAGTAATTTTCCAATACCGTGACTTAAGAAAATTATTCCTACGCCAATTCTTACTAAGAAAATAGAATAATCAGAATATTTTGCTAATTGTTTGTCAAACATAGAAATAATTAAGCTATTGTTTAATATAAATGTTTTGGTATCTAGTAGTTAATTTTATAAACTGATATTTTTTAAATTAAGTTATGAAAAAAGATTATTATGTTTATAATGAAAATGGCGAGCTTGATTTTCTAGCTACAAAAATTGCTATGGAAAGTTTAGATGCTCAAATTTGTTATGAAAGACTGACTGAAGAAGGACAAAAGATATATGATCTTGTATATGGTCCAAAAAATCAATAACTATTTTTTCTTGAATTTATGTCCTCCAAATTCGTTTCTCATTACTGCTATTAGTTTTCCTATTAAACCGGGGGAGCTTCTTGACTTAACTCTTAATTTTCTTGCTTGCTCTAAAACTTTCATTGGAGCTAATTTTTCTAAATTTTCCATTTCTCCTTCTGTTTCTCCTCTTGGGACTGAGCCAGAGATTTTAGAATAGTAAGGACGTTTCATTCCTTCTTGCATCCATGAAGTTAATCTAGATTCTATTATTGATCCATGAGCGTAGACTTTTGCTACTTCTTTTAAGTCAGATTTGAATTTAGATTTTTTTATAGCGTTCATTCCTTCTGCTAAAGCTCCCATCATTCCATATTCTATTCCGTTATGGACCATTTTAACGAAATGTCCTGCTCCTGATTCTCCCATATAACCGTAGCCGTCCTTTACACACATATCTCTGAATAATTTTTCAATTTTTTTAAAAATCTTTTTTTCTCCACCTACCATCATACAAGCTCCGTTTCTTGCTCCAGAAATGCCGCCGGATGTTCCACAGTCTAAGTAATATATTCCTTTTTTCTTTAGCATTTGAGAACGTTTAATTGAGTCTTTGAAATAGGAATTTCCACCATCAATTAAAATGTCACCTTTATTCAAGCTGGGTAAAAGTTTAGAGATTGTGTCATCTACAGGTTTTCCTGCTGGAATCATTAGCCAAATTACTTTCTTTCCAGATAATTTTTGAGTTACTTCCTCTAAAGAATAAGCTGGAGTAGCTCCTTTTCTGGAAAGTTTTTGGATTTGAGTTTTAGATAAGTCGTTAACTACTAGCTTGTGCTTTTTTTCTAATAAATGTAAGCACATGTTTTCTCCCATCCTTCCTAAACCTATAAATCCTAATTTCATTTTTTTATGTTTCTTAATAATTCTGAAGTTTTTTCTTTCATTAATTTTTTATCATTAGCTTCTAAGTTAACTCGCAATAATGGTTCTGTGTTACTGGGTCTTAGATTAAACCAATAGTCTTCGAAAATAATTGTTGTTCCATCTTTGTGCAATATTTTCTTTGGTTTCTGTTTTATATATAGCTTTTCTATTTTTTTTATCATAGCTATTTTGTCTGTAACTTTTACTGACTTTTCTTCTATTTGAGAATATTTTTTGAATTCCTTTGCAATTTCTGATAATGGTTTTTTTTCTAAGCACATAATTTCACACATAATTAGAGAAGTGATCATTCCTGAGTCTGCTCTGTAATTCTTTTTGTAATAAAAATGTCCTGAGTGTTCGCATGCAAATATTGCGCTGGATTCTTTCATTCTTTGTTTTAGAAAAGTATGCCCAACTTTTTCCATTAAGGGTTTTCCACCATGTTCTTTGATTGTATCTGGAACTATCTTACTGCAAACTAAACTATATATTATTGGAGATTTTTTCTTTTTTAATAAATGTTTAATTATTATCGAAGCAGTTATTGAGCTGGATAATACTTTACCGTTTTCATCTACGAAATAAACTCTATCTGTATCTCCATCGAAAGCCATTCCAATATCCGCGCCCTTTTTTTTAACTTCTAGTTCTAAATCGTGAATGTTTTCGTGTTTTGATGGGTTAGCCACATGTTTTGGGAAAGTTCCATCTAGTTTGAAATCTAATGTATCTATTGTAACTTTAAATTTACTATATACAGGACAGAATGTGGAAGCGGCCATACCATTTCCCGCATCAACAACTAATTTGAAATCTCTAATATTTTTAGTATTTACAAATGAATGAACATGCTTTACGTAATCTTTGAAGAGATTAAATGTTCTATATTTTCCTTTTGTTTTTGAAGGAGGAGGAGAGTTTGCTAATCTTTTAACTTCTTTTAATCCTGTTTTTTCTCCAATTGGAATTGCGCTTGGTTGGCAAAATTTAATTCCATTGTATTTAGCTGGATTGTGGGAAGCTGTTATCATAGCTGCAGGGCTTTTTAGAAATCCTGAGGAGAACCATAGCATATCTGTACCTACACAACCTATATCTAGAATATTTTTTCCTTGATCTGTTATACCTTGGATAAAAGCTTCTGATAAAATTGGGGATGATATGCGCATATCCTTTCCGACAATTATCTCTTTTTGTTTTACATAAGAAGCGAAGCCTCTGCCAATTTTGTAAGCTAATTCTTTTGTTAGTTCTTTACCATAAATGCCACGAACGTCATTGGCTTTGAAAATTTCATCCATTTCCATTTGATTTTGATAAATAATTAATTGTTAGGTGCCATTGTTTTCCATCTTTTTTGATTAGTTTTTTGGCAGAATTTGGAATGCCTCTTTTTTTGTAAGTTTGTATTTTTGGTTTTTTTATTTTATCAATAATTTTCCAAGCTTCTTCAATTTCATCGGATCTTATGAATGCGGATTGATCTCCTTTTAGAACATCAAATAATAAAGTTTCATAAGCTTCTGGAGTGTTTGGACCGAATTTGCAGGAATGACAGAAATCCATATTGATTGGGATGATATCCATAGTCCTAGGTGATTTTGAGTTTATTTGGACGTAGAATCCTTCTTCTGGTTGAACTTGAATTGCTAAGAAATTGGAAGGGTAATCGTAAACATTTTCGAACATTAAACCTGGAGTTTTTTTGAATTCAACATAGATTGATGCTAGTTTTTCTTTCATAAATTTTCCTGTTACCAAATAAAAGGGGACGTTTTTCCAACGATCATTATTAACATTTAATTTTAAAGCTGCGAATGTTTCTGTTTTTGAATTTTTAGGAACTTTGGGTTCTTTTAGATAACCGTTATATTGTCCTAGAGAAACATCTTTTACTTTAGTAGATTTTAGAACTTTTACTTTTTCATCTCTGATGTGCTTTTCTGTTAGGTGCTTCGGAGATTCCATAGTTGTTAAGGCTAGTAATTGTAATGAATGGTTTTGGATTACATCTTTTAAAGCTCCGTATTTATCATAGAAACCGCCACGTTGTTCAACCCCGATATCTTCTGAGATTGCTATTTGTACATGGTCTATGTATTTTCTATTCCATAAAGGTTCTAAGATAGTGTTTGTAAATCTTAATATAGAAATATTTTGGACTAATTCTTTTCCTAAATAATGATCTATTCGGTAGATTTGATCTTCTTTGAAAACTCTTTTTAGACAGTTGTTTAGTTTTATGGCTGATTTTAGATCATTTCCGAAAGGTTTTTCGAATACTACACGACTCCAAGTTTTATTTTGAGGGGCTAATTTGTGTTTTGACAATTGATGGGCTATCAATTCGAAATGTTCTGGTAAGGTTGCTAAGTAAAATAATCTGTTTCCGGATAAATTGTGTTTTGATTCTGTTTTTTTCATTAAGACTGCTAATTCGTGGAATTTTTTATCTTCATTGAAGTCAGCTTTGAAATAATATATTCTTTTTTTTATTTCATCCCAAATTTTAGGATCTGAATTTTTAACATAAGGTTTGTAGAATTTAATTAAAGAATCTGTAGTGAAGTCTTGTCTTGATATTCCTATTATTGCGAAGTTTTGAATTTCTTTGTTTTTTAATAAGTGATAGATTGCTGGGATGAGCTTCTTTTTAGTTAAATCTCCTGATGCTCCCATGATTACAAATAGACAGTTCATTTTACGATTGGTTCTATTTTTGTTTTGAATAATTTTGATGCTTCTTTAGTGTAATTTTCTATATTATTTTTGAAATATTGAGGATGTTGTTTTTGGATTTGTCCTATGATGTAATATCCTATGGCTAAAACTTCTGCGTAGTTAGCTTTACTTGAAAGAGGAATGCACATTTTATGTCTTCCAAATAATTTGTATCTATCGTCACAACCTATTCCGATAAAGAATTCTTTTTTAGATGGAACTACTGTTTTTGCGTGCTTTGTTTGCTCTACGGTGAAAACTCTACCTGAGATTTTAGATCCGAATAATTCATCAAATTTTGTCATAAACATTTCTCTAACTAAATCAAATTTTTCTGGTACAAACATATAGAAAGCATCATATTTTCTTAGGTTTTTAGGATATTTTATTTTCTTTATTTGTTTTAAGATATGCTTTGAAGATTCTTTTGTTTTTGCTAATAGAATGCTCATATAGGTTGAAGTGTTGTAAGTATAAGGTTCTGAGTTCTTTGGGAAGATTAAAGTTTCTTTTACAAATTTAGATGCTGGAGCGTTTTGGTTGTTTGTTAGTAAAATTGTTTTAATTCTTCTTTTTTTAAGTTCTTTAGCTATGATTGGAGCGTGTTTTGTTCCTGAAGCTGAGATTAGAATTGCTCCATCTACTTTTACTTTTTTTAGTTTATGTTTGTAATTTCCTTCATCTGCGAATATAGCGTTTTTGTCTTCTAGAATCATTTTTCCTGTAACAGCTGCGTTTCCTGAACCAACAACTAAGGGTCTTTTAAATTTTATATTTAATTTGGGTAAAGTTTCTTCTGTAAATAGGTTTAGAGCGTTAATTACACATTCATCTAAGTCTATTAATTTCATTCTGTTAGGTTAACATATTCTTGAACAATATCTTTAGTGAAATTTTTCATTCCTTCTTGAGTTTTTTTGTGATCTAATAATTGTTTAATAACATCAAATGGGAGAGTTGCTATATGAGAACCTACTAATGCTGCTTCTCTAACTTGTCTTGGATTTCTCATTGAGGCTGCTATAACTTCTGATTTTATATTATGTTGTTTGAATATTTCAACTATTTGTTCAACTAAATCAATTCCAGAAACAATTCCATTATCTTCTAAAGTTTTCTTTTTCTTTTCTATTCCTTCCATAGGGAAATAGTCTTCTTTTTTGAATTTAATTTTATTATTTTTTCTTATGAAGTCGTCAATTCTTCCACAGAATGGGGAGACTATGTTTGCTCCAGCTTTTGCTGCTAGTAAAGCTTGTTCTGGAGTGAAAATTAAAGTACAGTTGATTGGAATTCTTTTTTTTGATAATGTTCTTATTGCTTGAATTCCATCTGCTGAAACTTTTGAACTAAAAGATGGATTAACTGGGATTTTAATGTAGACGTTGTTTGCTACTCTGTTAAATTTTTTAAATAATCTTCTTCCTTGTTTGACCATTCCTTCGTAATCTGTTTCTGTTACTTCTAATGAGACTGGAGTTCCTTTAGCTGTTTTTAGAATTTTTTTGATGTATTTTTCTAAAGATTCTCCTTCTAGTTTATCTGCAGCTTTTTTTAGTAAACTAGGATTTGTTGTGACGCCATCGCAGATTCCATAGGAGTAAACTAGTTTAATCTCTTCCAAAATAGCCGAATCTATGAAGATCTTAATTATATACCACCTTTAAGAACTATATGTTGTTTTATTCTATTTAAATGTTATTTTTTATAGGATTCGTACTTATCATTAATAATTACCATCGCTTCATGAATGTTCTTTACAGGGAAAACTAGATCGAAATCTTCTTTCTTAATATATTTGGCTTTTAGTTGGGTTTGTTTCATCCATTGGATTAATAATTTCCATTGGTTGCCTATTAAAATAATTGGAATGCCTTTCTTTTTTTTAACTTGTAATAATTGCCATGCGTAAACTAATTCTAATAGGGTTCCTATTCCTCCTGGAGCTACTACAACTACGTTTGATAGTTCCATGAATCTATCTAAGCGTTTTGAGAAATATTTGAATTCTTTTTTGATATCTAAGGAATGGTTTGATCTTTGTTCTCTTGGTAATTTAATTAATAAACCGAAAGAATGGGATTTGTGGTCTACATTTCCTTTTTTGTGTCCAGAACTTGCAGCTTCCATAATTCCTGGACCGCCTCCTGTAACTACATCCATATTTTGTTCTCCTATTTTTTCAGCTAAGTTGTGGATCATTTTGTAGTTTTTATCATCCTTCTTTATTCTAGCTGAACCGAAAATTGCAACACGGAAATGGTCTTTTAGTTTCATTTTAAATCTGTAATTAAATATGAGTTTCTTATTTGTTTTATAATTTTTGCTGGACAATCTTTTATATTTAGTTTATTATTGTTGAAGTTGTTTAGAGCATCTCTTTTGGATTCTCCTAAAAATAATAAAATTGATATTTTAGTTCTTGTGATTAAATTTTTAGAAGCTGACATTCTATTTTTTGGTGGTTTTGGGGAAGAGTCTGTTAAAATAAAGAATTCGTTTCCATCTCTAATTGTTGGATGGTGAGGGTATAAGGAAGCTATATGGCCATCTTCTCCTGCGCTTAGTAAAACAATATCAAAGTTTCCTCCTAAATCATGTAACTCTTTTTTGTAATCTTTAATTGGCTTTTTGTGGTTGAAAGGATGCAAGTTAGCTTTTGAGAGATAGGGTTTAGCTAGTTTGAAGTTAGAATCTTTATGAGTTATAGGTACTAAGCGTTCGTCAACCATGAAAAAATGTAATTGTTTCCAAGGTAATTTTTCTTGTTTTAGTAATTTGAATATTATTTTAACGGAGGTTCCACCAGGAATTGCGATTATTACTTTTTGTTGCCTTTTTAATAGTTTTTTTATGAATCTCTTTAAAATATAAACTACAGTTTTAGCTGCTTCTTCCTTGTTTTTTTTAATTATTTTTTTGATCATTTTTAATCAGCTTTACGAATTCTGAGAAGTTTTTTTTAATGAAAGCTTTTCCTTTGAGTTTTTTTGTTTTTGCTCTTTGACCTGGTTCTGTTTTGAATGGGATTAAAACGCCTGAGCCTTTCATTTTTAATGCAGCTTCTACATCTGTACATCGGTCTCCAGCTACGTAAATGTTAGGATTTTTTAATTTAGAATGTTTTAATGCTTTTTGAATCATTCCAGATTTTGGTTTCATGCAATTGCATTGATCTAGTTTAGATTTGTCAAAAGGGTATTGTGGATGGGATTTAGCGAATTCTTTAGAAGCATGTGGACAAAAATAATAACCATGAATTTTAGCTCCTTTTTGTTTAAATTTGTTTACCACGTATCTACAAACTTCATCCGCTTTTTTGTTTGTTAATAATTTGAATTCTTTTACTGCTACTCCTGGTTGGTTTGTGATCATGTAGATTTTTAAGTTTTTTATTTTGTTTAATTCTTTGATACCCTTTATTACATGAGGAATTATTTTTACTTTTTTCTTCCAGTCCTTTTGACTACCTAAATGATATTTATCTTCACAGATTAAAGTGCCATCTCTGTCTAAACAAACTAATGTATTCATTTTAACTTTTCAACTGTTTTGATTATTGTTGATGAATCTATTTGGTATTTTTTAAGAAGCTTATCTGGATCTCCTGATCTTGGAGTTTCTTTTATGTTTAAACTTGTAACCTTTCCTAAAATTTCTGTTATAACTGCTGAGATTCCATATGGATAATGATCTTCTACTACTATGACTTTATTTTTACATTCTTTTGCGTTTTTAATTAAATTTTTAGAATCTAAAGGTCTTATTGAGTACAAGTCTATGATTCTGACGTTTATTTTCTTTTTTTGTAAGATTTCATAAGCTTTTAGAGATTCATGTAAAGTAATTCCTGCTGCTATGATTAGAACTTTATCAGATTTAGATTTTTTTACTACTTTGAATTTTCCAACTGGGAATTTTTCTTTTTCTGAATAGATAACTGGAGTTGTTCCTCGTGTAGTTCTTAAGTATGAAATTCCTTTAAGATTTAACATTTCTTTTGTTAAATATTCTGTGGATGGAGCGTCAGAAGGATATAAGATTGTTGAATTAGGGACAGATAAAAACATTGAGATGTCTTCTAAACCCATTTGAGATGGACCATCTTCTCCGATATGAACGCCAACATGAGATCCTACGAATTTTATATTAGCTTTTGAATAATTAGCCATTCTAATGAAGTCAAATGCTCTTGTGAAGAAAGTTCCAAAAGTTGCAACTACTGGTGTAAATCCTTGGGTTGAGAATCCTAAAGCCATACCTACCATATTTTGTTCTGCTATGAAAGATTCAAAACTTCTTTTTGGGAATTTTTTGAAGAATTCTTCTGTTTTTGTTGAGTTTCTTACTTCTCCGTCTATTGTTATTATTTTATTATTAGTTTTTCCTGCATTTACTAGAGCTTTTCCGAACGCATCTCTTGTTGCTACCTCTTCTTTTAATTCGTAATTGTTTAGTTTAAAATTAGAACGTTTGTAGTTTACTTTAGGTTTTTTTATTTGAGATTTCAGTTTAATTTTTTGAGGATTTATTTCTTCAATGGCTAGTTTTGCTTCATCTTTGGATAATGCTTTACCATGCCAACCTTCTTTGTTTTCTAAAAAAGAAACACCTTTTCCTTTGTAAGTTTTAGCTATTATGGCAAAAGGTTTTTTTGATTTTCTTGCTAATTTTAAAGCCCAAAGAATTTGTTTTATTGAGTGGCCATTAATTGAGACTGCTTTCCATCCAAAAGCTTTGAATTTTTTTTTGTAAACTCTTATTTTATGACCGTGCATTGTTTCTTGTGATTGGCCTAATCTATTAACGTCAATAATTGCGATTAAATTTTTAGTTTTGTAGTAAGCTGCTGTATTTGCTGCTTCCCAAACTGAACCTTCTGTTGATTCTGAGTCTCCTAGTAAAACAAATGTCTTTCCTTTGGTTTTAGCTAAAGCCATTCCTAAGCCAGCTGATAATCCTTGACCTAGAGATCCTGTTGCAACTTGGATGTAAGGCATGTTTGGAGTTGGGTGTCCTTCTAAATTTGATGATATTTTTCTTAATGTTTTTAGTTTAGCTTGAGAGATAATTCCTGCTTCAGCGTAAACTGACCAAAGAATTGGAACTGCGTGTCCTTTAGATAAAATGAAGTCATCATCTTTTGTTATTGTGTTGAAAAATAAAGTAGACATTATTTCTGCGCATGACATACAAGAAGTTGGGTGGCCAGAACCTGCTGCAGTTGTTGCTATAATAGAATCTACTCTAAGTCTATCTGCCATAATCTGCAGTTCTTTAATTTTCACCATCTTTTATAATCTGTAAAATAGAAGAAATAATATATAAATTATTGGTTTAATTATAAACTTTTTCTCTAGGACCGATGTTGATGACAACGATAATCAGTTTTCCTTTATTAACTCTTAAGATAATTCTATGATCCCCAACCCTGAAAGAGAAATAGGGGCTATTAACTAATTTTTTAATGTGGGAATGTGGTCTTATCCTTAATCTTTCTAATGAGTTAGTTATTCTCTTTCCTACTGATTTTTGTAATTTTTTTAGTTGCTTCTTTGCTTTATCAGAAAGAATTATTTCATACATTTAGAATCCTAGCTCTTTTTTAACTTCTTCAAGTGTATGCACTTTACCTTCTTTAATGTCTTTTTCAGCCTCTTCTATATCCTTCTTTGTTTCTTTACTTAATTCTGAAGTGTCTTCGATTAAATCCCAGATTACTTCTTCGTAAGTTTCTCTATCAAATAGCTTTCTCTTTGAAAGTGCTTCTTGTAAATCGTTACTTATCTGAATTGTAGTTACCATAGTAAATTATAGAGCGCTATAGTACTTAAATGTTCCTATTTTAGTTTTTTAATTGCTATTTTAACATCTTTACTTTCTTGTAGATAAGAACCTATAACGAATTTTGTGGCTCCGGAGTTTTTAACTCTTTTAATTGTACTAGGATTAATTGAACCATCTACTTCTATTGTTTTTTTTAGTTTTTTTAATTCCTTTATTTTTTTTAGTGTAGATGAGAGAAATTTAGAACCATACTTTCCAGGAGTTACTGTCATTACTAGAATTTTATTAGTTTTTTTTAGTAAAGGTGTTATTTCTTCTATACTTGTTTTCGGATTAATTGCTAATGAAGTTTTTTTATTAAGAAGTTTTTCTATGTTATTAGATTCGTAATGGACTATTATTGAATTGACTTTTTTACCGTGTTTTTTGATCCATGTTTTTGGATTTTTAACCATTAAATGAGCTTCAAATTTTTTATTTTTTGGTAGTTTAAAGTTGAAATTTAAAGATTTATTTTTTACGAATTTACCATCCATAATGTCTAAGTGGAATGTAGAGAATGATTTTACTTTTTCAAATCTTTTGTTAAATTCTTTTTGATTTTTAGCTATAATTGAAGGGATTATCATTTTAGTTTTTTTATTCTTCTTTTGTGTCTTGTTGCTTTTGAGAATGGAGTTTTTAGCCAAATTTTTACTGCTTCTTTTGCTTTTGATGGAGATAAGAAATGAGCTCCTAAGGATAAAATGTTAGAATCATTATGTTTTCTAGATAAAGTTAGGATTTCTTTTTTTCCTCCGTAGAATACTGTTGCTCGAATTCCTTTAACTCTATTTGCTGCTATTGCTTCTCCTTGTCCGGAATGACCTATTATAATTCCTTTAGTTTTGTTTCTTACTACTTTTTTAGCTGCTGGGATAATATAATCAGGATAGTCATCATCTTTTTTAAATTTATTAGGACCTAGGTCTTCGTAATCTAAATTGTTGTTTTTTAAGAATTTCTTTAAGATTTCTTTTAGTTTAAAACCTGCGTGATCTGAAGATATTATTAGTTTCATTTTAAAACGTAGACAGCTCCCTCTATTTGATAGTTTCTTATTGCCTTTTTCTCTGATTTAGTTATTATTCGGCCGCCCTCTATAAGCAACTGACATCTTAGAGGTTCTGGTGAAGATGAAGTGTAAATGTCTTGAGTTGTTGTTAATTCTCCTTCGACCCTTTCTACTAATGCTTTTCCCGGTTTTTCGAATCTTCGCTTAAACATTTTAGCTGAATATTCTAAATACGAAAATTAAGTAGTACCAGGAAATTATAAACATTGCGATTCCTGCTAAGAAGTTAATCTTTCTTTTGTGTTGAGATAAGAATCCTATAATAGAATTGCTTGCTTGAGTTGAAATTGCTGAAAAGACTAATAGTGGAAAACCGATTCCAATTCCGAATGATAAGAACTTAACCATGTTTGAGACAAAGTCGAGAGTTGTAACAGTTGAAGTGAATAAAGCTGCTATGAATAAAGGGTTGCATGGTATTACGATCGCTCCGAAGAAAAATCCGTATAGAAAAGCTCCTCGCATTGGTTTTTCAGATTGAGGGGTTTTTGCTTTAGGTAGATATTTTGCAAAGTCTATATTGAAAATTAATAATAAGCTTATTAAAATTAAAATTCCGAAAGCTATTGGAGAAACTATTCCTATTACTTTTGTTAAAGAAGCTTTTAGGACTGTTGTGAAGATTAAACCTAGGATTAACATGAAAACTACTACGCCTAGGACTACCATTAATCCATATTTGTATAACGGTTGAGGTTCTGTTGGCGGTTGGTTTGGAATTTTCTGTGGTGAAACTTTATTTGCTAAGTAAGATAAGAAAGCAGGATATAAAGGTAAGACACAGACTGCTGTTAAGGGAGTAAGTAAACCTAAAATAAATGAAGTACCAACGTCTGAAATAAAGCTAACCATTTTAGCATCCTGCTGCTATTTCTTCTCTTAATTTATCTGCTTTTTTTACTCCTCTTTTTAAGAATCTAGATGAGCCATCTTCGCAGATTAAAACTACTGGTGCTGAAGGGGCACTGATAACTCCTAAGCCAAATTCATCTACTAAGGCATCTGATAGACTTTTTGGAGCTACTGCATATAAACCTTTGAAATTATTTCTATTTATATGTTCTAGGACTTTTGTTTCATCTTCGTTTGGGTCTGTATCTAATTCTATTATAGCTAAATTAGGGTCGTTGTGTAGTTTTTGAATTTCTTTTTGTTGTTTTGTACATACTGGACACCAAACTGCGAAACTTTCTAGTAAAATATTTTTTCCTCTGAAATCAGAGATTTTGAAAGATTTTCCAGAACTAACATCCTTTAATGGAGTGTTTTGCCATGATGTTGTTTCTTTTGGTTGTACGTCTTCATCAAATACTGGGTTGGGAAGAGAGTTTTCATCAGGTGTTAAAATTGATCTTGGTGGATTTCCTTTTTCTACACAACCAACTAAGAAAACTAAAAATATTAGAATTATAAAACTAAAGGTTAGCTTTTTCATATAGTTCTATTTATTTAGCTAGGTTTAAATATTTTTCTTTGTTTACTTAAAGAATGGTTAAACGTTGTGAATGGTCTGAAAGTGAAGATATGACTAAATATCATGATACTGAGTGGGGTGTTCCTGTTCATAATGATAAAGGCTTATTTGAGAAGGTAATTTTAGAAGGAGCTCAAGCTGGTTTAAGTTGGAGTACTATTTTGAAAAGGAGAGAAAATTATAGGAAAGCTTTTGCTAATTTTGAAGTAGAGAAAGTTAGTAAATTTAATGAAGATGATTTTGATAGGTTAATTAATGATGAAGGTATTATTAGGAATAAATTAAAAATAAGATCTGCTATTAGTAATGCTAAAGCTTTTATTGAGATTCAAGAAGGATTTGGAAGTTTTGATAAATATATTTGGGGTTTTGTGAATAATAAGACTATTGTTAATAATGTTAAAGAAATGAAAGATATTCCTGTTAATACTTTAGTTTCTGATGCTATGAGTAAAGATCTTAAAAAAAGAGGTTTTAACTTTGTTGGAAGTACTATTTGCTATGCTTTTATGCAAGCAGTTGGATTAGTTAATGATCATCAAGTTAGTTGTTTTAGGTTTAAGGAAGTTTAGATACATTCACTTTTTTAACAAAAAGTAAAGTCAAAAAAAGAAGAAAGTATTTATTCTTCTTTTAATGCGTTCATGGTTCCGCGAAAGAGATCCTTTCTTGTTAAATCTACACTTTCACGAATTTCTTCTCTTGTTATTTCGGGATGGTTAATCAAATAAGTAGCTAATGCTTCTGATACTTCGTGATATACCCCTAAAACTTTCAAAACATGTTGTCTACACTCTTCATCGTCACTAGGGAAAGGAGTTCTTCCGAATAATCTAGTTAAATCCACATCGGGATTATATTCCTGCCCTCTCATTATTTCATATAGTTCGTTTGTCATTTTATCTCCTTAATCAGAACCTCTTTATTGTTTTGATATTGAAACTTAGTGGTTTTTAAACTTTTCTTTATTTTTGGTAAAGCTTTTTGTTAAAAAAGGTTTTGTGATTGAAAATATTACATATCTATTCTTAAATTCCGATAATTTTAAATATCTAAAAAGGAGAAGAAATGTTATGATAGAAAAAGAAAAAGTTGATAAAATATTTATAGACATAAATAGAAAACTATCTTCTAAATATAAAGGGAAGATGGTTGCTATAGAACCTGCTAGTGGCGATTATTTTGTGGGCAGTTCTACATCAGATGCGTATAAAAAAGCTTCTCAAAAGTATCCTAAAAAGAAATTTTTCTTTAAACGAATTGGTTTTAAGTACGCTTATTTTGTGGGTAATTTATAATGAAGGGCTCTTTCAAATATGGATGTCCTATTGTGAAGATTGAAATCCAAAATGATAGAGAAGAAGTACTGCTAGATTCTGGTTTTAATGGACAACTTATGTTACCTATAAAATTAATTAAAAAATTAAAATTAAAACATGTAGGTTACTCTGATTACTTAAGTGCTGATGGAGAAGAAATAGTAACCAAACTATATGATGTTGCTGTGAAATTATTTGATGAATCAATGAAGGTAGAAGCACTATCTACAGATTCAGATTTATCATTGGCAGGAATGGAATTGTTACATAACTATAAAATTGTCATAGAAAGAAGTAAAGACGAAGTAGAGATTACTAAATCGAGATAAATATATGTTTGAGTTCTCTGAAGGAGGCTAAAAATTAAAAATACTTAAATAACTATTTATTTTACTTTTAAAGATGTTTGAAGACTATTTTGTTGTGGATATTGAAACTTGTCCTAATAATTTAGAAAATTATAATGAATTAGATGAAGAGAATAAATTAAAGTTACTTAATCCTATTGATTCTAAGATTGTTGCTATTGGTATTAGAAGAAATAATGAGAATAAAATATTAATGGGAGAAGAAAAAGAAATATTAAAAGAATTTTGGGAAGAATGGGGAAAAATAAAAAGAGAAAATGCTAATTGTGTAACTGTTGGTTTTAATATTAATCATTTTGATTTGCCTTTTATTGTTAGTAGAAGTTTTATTCATAATGTTGAAATTGTACCTTTTGTTTTGAAATTAATTATAGATTTAAGAGAGAAGATAAATGCTTATAGATATGGTAAGACTAGAGGGAAATTAAGTGATTATGGTAAATTATTGAATTTAAAAGTATTAGATATGGATGGAAGTATGGTTTCTAAATTGTGTGAAGAGAATAATATGGAGAAATTAAAAGAATATTTAATCAATGATTTGGAAATAACTGATGAGATGTTTAAGAGAGTTAGAGATACTAATATTATTCATATTAATAGGTGGTAGTATTATTTACTTTGAAGTTATACTAATAATTTAAATAGAACCTATACTTTAGACTGAACATAAGAATTTAAATGAGAAAAGCATTTATTTGAGGTGGTGTAAATGGCTAAAGAAGAAATTATTTATTTTGAGAAGACTTTAATTGATCATAGCGATAAAGAGGATTCTCCAGATAAGAGTCCATTGAAACTTGATGAAGCAGAGGGTTGCGAAGAGGATTAACCTAGGTTTTTATTTTTTCTTTTATATATTCCATAAAGAATACGTTTTCCATATCGAATACTAAGTTTGTTTTGTATTTTCGAATTATTTTATGATGCTTGTCTAGTTTTCGACCATATTTTATAGAAAAAACACATTTGTCTGGTTCATGAATGTCAGTAAGCCCTAATTTCCCATAAAATATTTGTCCGTCTTTTAAATGTACAATTACCCACCCATGCTTGTAGTAATTACGATGATAAACTTGAAATAACGATGCACTGGTTCTTCTTTTTTTAAATCCCCATATTTTTTCATAGATGCAACCAATTAAGAAAGAGGAAATCATAAATAAAGGTGTTAAGATCACTAAATGTGCGTTAACCAAGTCAGAAGGTTCATATAATCTGTAAGGTAAGTATATTGCTAGAAACCCAAAAGAACCAAATAATCCATATTTTAATAATTTATCTAAATACTTATCTTCTCTGTAATACCCAAAAATATGATTTAGTAGACGAAATGTTAAATATCCTGATAAAAGAATTATCCCGAGAGCGATTGGATAAAGGTTGCCTTCCATGGAAGTGTAAAATAATGGAGATTAATAAATTAAATTGTGGTTTAAAATAAAGTTTAAATTAATAGATGGTAAGGCTTAAAAATGGTTAATTTCTAATATATTTTATCATTTAGAGAACTTTAATGATAGGAGATAATAATGGCAATTAAGAATGGAGATAAAATAAAAGTGGAGTATGAAGGTAAATTAGAAGATGGAACTGTGTTTGATAGTTCTACTCATGGAGATCATAGTCATCCTTTAGAGTTTGAAGTTGGAGCTGGTAAAGTAATAAAAGGTTTTGATGAAGCTGTTGTAGGAATGAGAGTAAATGAAGAAAAAGAATTTACTATAAAATCTGCAGATGCTTACGGAGAACCTAACGACAAGGCTATTCAGAAGTTACCAAGAGATAAATTACCTAAAGATCAAGAACCTAAAGAAGGAATGATGCTAACTATGCAAACTGCTGATGGAAAACAAGCAAATGCTAAGATTGTTAAAGTAGAAGAAAAGGAAATAACAATAGATATGAATCATCCTTTAGCTGGAAAAGATTTAACTTTTAAGATTAAGGTTCTAGAAGTTAATTAATTTTATAAATAACTTATTTTTTATTAGATTAAGAGGTGATGTAAATTACTAATTATTCTAATTCAAGATTGAGTACTTTTCAACAATGTAAGTTTCGATATAAACTGCAGTATATAGATAAAGAGAAGCCTGATTTTGAACATACTGCTGAGACTTTTATGGGTGGATTGGTTCATGAGATTTTGGAGAAATTGTATAGAGAATTGAAAGGAGGTTTTCTAAATACTAAAGAAAGATTAGTTGAATTTTATGAGAAGGAATGGGATGAGAATTGGAAAGATGATAATGTTAAAATTGTTAGAGAAGGGTTAACTTCTGATTATTACAAAGCAATGGGTAAAAATTTTATTGAGAATTATTATGAAAGGAATAAGCCGTTTACACAAGCTAAAGTTGTAGATATTGAAACTGAGGATTTTATTGATTTAAAAGATGATAATAAATACCATATTAGAATTGATAGATTGGTAAAAAGTGAAGATGGGACTTATTTTGTTTGTGATTATAAGACAAATAAGAATATGAAATCTCAAGGAGAGGTAGATGAGGATAGGCAGTTAGCTATGTACTCTTTGTGGGTTAAAAACCATTTTGAGGATTGTAAGAATGTTAAATTAATATGGTATTTTTTAGCACATAATATGGAGTTAGTTTCAGAAAGAACTGAAGAGCAATTAAAAAAATTAAAAGAAGATATTGAAAATGAAATTATAGAAATTGAAGCTTGTACTGACTTTGAAACTAATAAAACGCCATTATGTGGGTGGTGTGGGTTCAAAAATAAGTGTCCTGAGTGGCAAAATGAAAGAAATTCATCACTCTTGAAATATAAAAACGTTTAAATACCCATGTTTACGTCTATAAGTGCATATAATTGGAGGTATTAATTAAAATGGTAGATGGACATTGTATGAAGTGCAAAGAAAAAAGAGAAATTAAAGATGCTGAACAAACTAAAATGAAGAATGGTAGAGATGCTGTTAAAGGTGTTTGTTCTAAATGTGGTACTAAGATGTTTAAGATTGGAAAGATGGAATAATTTCCATCACTTTCTTAACTAATTCTGATTTTTTTAATTATTATATCTTCTAAAGGTTGATCTTGTTGGTTTGTATTTGTTGTTCCTATTTTGTTTAATATTTCTTCTCCTTTAGTTAAAGTGCCAAATATTGTGTGGCGGTTATCTAACCATGGTGTAGGTATTAGAGTTATGAAAAATTGAGAACCTCCTGAGTTTGGACCTGAGTTTGCCATTGATAGAATTCCTGGCTTTGAATGAGTTAAACTTGGGGAGAATTCATCTTTAATTGTATAACCTGGACCTCCAGTTCCCCACCTATCCTTATTGTTTAGATCTTTTGATAATGGGTCACCTGTTTGTATCATGAAGTCTTTTATTACCCTATGGAATCTTACACCATCATAGAATCCTTCTTTTGATAATCTTATAAAGTTTTCAACTGTTATTGGTGTTACGTCATCTGTTAATTCAAATTCCATATTTCCCATGTTTGTTTCTATTGTTACTGTTGTCATTTTAGTTTGGCATCCTGTTAGTAAAATCAAAGCTAATAGTATTAAAAATTTTTTCATATTTGGTTAAAATTTAAAGTAATATAAATTTGTTTTGATTATACGTATAATTGCATTAAAGTTTTATCTTTTCTTAATTTTAATTTTCCTTTATATTCTCTTGTTCTTACAGTTACTGCTGGAATGCATTTTAGTTTAGAAATTTCTCCATAATTTAGTCCTTCTAAATAACTTAATTTTAGAGCTTCTCCCATTGGCCCAATAGATTGAAGTTTGGTGAGCATAATGGGTCTTAATTCCATACCAAAAATTTTATTTGCTAGTTTGTCTTCTTCTTCTCTTATTGATTCTCTAGATATGAGGTAAGTTACATCTTCTTCTTTCACATCTTCTTTTTTGACTTTTTTCCATCTTTGCCTTCTTTTTAATTCTTTTATTGATCCATTTCTAACTACTGCATTTATCCAAGCTTCTAAATTTTCAGGGCTTGCATTTTGAACATGCGTTATTATACGTAAATAAGATTCTTGAACAATGTCTTCTGGCATTATACATTCATCATAGTTCTTTAGAATATTAGTTGCCATTTGTAGAAGACCCTCTTCCATTTCAAGAAATTTTTCAGTCACTTCTTCCAGAGTAAAATCTCTACGAGTTTCAGTCATTTATGAAAATTTATGATGGTAGCAAACTATTTAAAAGTTATCCAAAAGTAAAAGCACTGTAGAAGAAGTCATTTGAGTTTACTTTTAGTTCTAATGTGTGAGTTCCGTGATCTCCTCTAACAACGTTATATAATTTAGGGGTGTCTACTAAAATAAAAGATCTATCTTCATCAAATTGAACATCATCTCCTGCCAATTCTTTTGAGATGTAATTTCCATTGATTAGAACTTCCATTTCCGTTTGAGTTGAGTCTGCTACTATGTTAACTGATCTTGCGGTGAAACCTAAAACTATTGAGGATTCTCCTTGAGATTTTAAATCATCTGGGTTATTTAACCAAGGACCTTTTAGATAAATTATATCTGGTTTTATTTTCTTTTCTGGAAGTTTGTAATCTATTATTTTTGACGGTTGTATTCCTTCTTCATTTCCTATGTCTTGTCCTCTTGGTAGATTAAAATTAAATCCGGCATATAATTCCGGAGTTCTTGTTTCTTTGTTTGGAGTTAAATTTTGTACTTCTGATAGATCCATGTCTGTGATATCTTTTCCAATTTCTGATAGTAGTTCTTGAATTATGTTTTCCGTTTCTAAATAACCCCCTTCTCCAATATGATCATATCTTATGAAACCTTCTGCATCTATCAAATATTTTCTCGGCCAAAATCTATTTTTGAATGCTGACCAAGTTGCGTAATCATTATCTTGGACTACTGGATATTCTATGTTGAATTCATTAACTGCGTCTAAGACATTATTGTAATCTTTTTCAAAAGTAAATTCAGGAGTGTGGACACCTATTATTACTAAACCTTTGTCTCTGTATTTTTTGTCCCATTCTTTTAAATGAGGTAAAGTTCTGATACAGTTTATACAAGTGTATGTCCAGAAGTCAATTAAAACTACTTTGTTTTTTAATTCTGAGATTTTTATATTTTCATCTGTGTTTATGTAACCTTTAATTCCTTGTAATTCTGGAGCTTTTGGGAATTTTCCTTCCTTTAGAGGGATGGTTTCATCGACTTGGATTATTGTTGGAGATACTTTTTGTTTTTCTAGTAAAACTATTGATAAAGTTATAATTAGAACTGCTAAAATTAAAATGATGCTGTTCTTTTTCATTAGGATGTAATTCTATTAATAACTTAAATATGTTCTTCTTTTCTAACTGCTGTTGAAGCTAAATAAGTTAAATAAGCTGGCATTAAAGGTAGTATGCATGGAGATAAGAAAGAAACTATACCTGCTAAAAATGCAATACCTATGTTTAAAGATGCGAACATACCTATGTTTGCATCTAAAGTTACTAGTAAATCCGTTGCAAATGCAAAGCTTGAGAATTTTGCTAGTTGATTTGTAAAGACTAAAATTCCTAAGATGATTAAGATAATACCAAAGATATAAATTAAATATTTTGTCCAGGATTTGGTCATTACTTTATCTATTACAGTTTTTGCTTGGTTCGTGAATAATCCTATTAATAGAAAAGGTATTCCTAAGCCCAATGAATAGGCTAACAAGAGAAAAAAAGCACTACCTGGGTTTGCTATAGCTAAAGTTAAGATTGCTCCTAATACCGCACCTATACAGGGGGTCCAGCCAACTGCAAAAGCTGCTCCGAAAACAAAAGATGTAATGTAAGTAGATTTGAATTTTTTCTTAACATGAAATTTATGTTCTCTTTCTAGAAATTTAAATTTAATTAAGCCAAGTAAATATAATCCGAAAATGATTATTACTATTCCTCCTACTCTAGCTAACCAAGTTTGTACTGTAAAGGAAACAGAAGATAATACTGATTGTAATAAGACACCAACTAAAGAGAAAATAACCGAGAATCCTAATACGAAGAAAACGCTGCTTACAAAAATATTCCAATCTCTTTTCTGTTCATCCATTGTATAGATCTGTTTCTGGATGAAATGCATACCATGCAAACCAGAAATCTTCTTCTTTTACAATTTCTTGATTGTTACTTAAATTAGTAATAGTAACTCTACCATCTTTTGATTTCTCTAGTTTTATATTTGTGTTTCCTATAGTGTCTTCTATTGTTCCTATAATGTCTTCTCTTTTGTAAGCTTTGAATTCTCCGTTAACCTCAATTCCTAAGATTGGAGTTTTTGCATGAATCCTGCGGTCTTCGTTTTCTACTGGGAAGAATAGATTGCTGTTTTCATAATAATTACCATAAGGGTCTCTACCATAAGATCTACTAATTCCGGTTTCTTGAGATAGGACTTGAGAGTCTGGATGTTCTGTTTTCCATATTTTCCATGTAACTGTGTCTACGGATATTTCTTTTAATTCTTGACCAACTAAAGGGCCTACTATGGCTTTTCCATCTATCTGTTGCCAGTAAGTATCTGTAGTTTCATCATACATAATTAAATTTGAATTGTATAATTTTCCAGAAGTTCCGAATCTAGTTTCTGTTAACTCTCCGTTAACTTCTATTTTTCTTTCATAAGCTATTCCTGATCCACATAATGGGCAGTATGTAACTGCTAAAGGATCTCCTGCAACAACATCATTAGCTATTTCGTGCCATACTAAGATTTGTAATGGATAAACTTTTTTTACCCCTTTATGAATTAAAGCTAAGACTAATTCATTATCTTCAATCCATTCATCTGCTTCTTCTACTGTTACAAATTTAATATTATTTAGAGCTAAGGCTGGGATTCCACTATCAAAACCAATCCCTCCTTTTCCAAGACCTCCACCTCTGATTTTATTTGGATCTACTAAATATTTAGTTCCGTCTATATCTGCTTTTATTTCTCCATCTAAAACTTCTACGATAGAATCTTTGGGACTTTTTGGAGATGAAGGTGTTTGTAAATTTGAACATCCAACAAGAAAAGCTAAGAATACTATTAGTCCGGAAACTAAAATTTTCTTTTTTATTTCAATCACCTTTAATTTGGAGTAATATATCCTTTTAATAATAAATTACCCATGTCAGATAATTTTACGCACATATTTTTATCTTCTTCTTCGACTTCTACTAATCTGAATTCTTTTAGTCCTTTGTGTTTGTGGTTTCCGTTAATATGATAGGATAATAAAGATATGGACATATTTAAATTATCACTTAATTGTTTTAGAGGTAAACAAGTGTTTTGATTCATATGTTTTAAAATTTTTAATTTGTTTTCAGATAGTTCGTTGTAGTAAGATAACTTCATTATTGGTAATAACATTGGTTTGTTTTCCATTATTCCAAATGCTTTTAGTCCGTTTGCGTAAGAAGCTGATAAAGCTGCGCAAGTTGATAACTTATCTCCTGTTGCGACATTTACTATTAATTCATCACCATCATACAAAGAAGTTAATCTTCCAAAAGCTTTGAACATTTCTTCTAAGACATTACCTTTCGTTTCTATTATTTCTGTTTCTATTGTGAACTCTTCTAATTTTTTGGATAAATCTGAAGCTTCTTTTAGTTTTGAGATTGGAGTGATTAAGAAAACCTTTTCTGTTGGAAATTCTTTCATACCTATAAAAAGAGCTTGTAGATTATCTCCTACTGGCGCAATAACTTTGTATCCCATTCTTGTTTTTGAGAATTAAGGTCTTTTAAATATTTCTTTTTAGTGTTCAAATTTTATTTTGAGTGAATTAGGTTAATTATAAAGTGGATTAATTATTGTAATTTGTTACGGGGTGAAACTATGTCACAAAAAATCGTTTGTAAAAAAGGAATTTGTGTTGACTTAGATAACTTGAGTTGTGAAGAGAAATTTAGTGATGAAACTGATATAATAGAATGTGAAATTTTAGAAGGGAAATATTAATTTCCTTCTTTTATTCTTCCATATTTATCTTTTAGTCTGACAATATCTTTTTCATCAAAAGTTCCTAATGAAATTTCTAATAGTTTAACTGGTTTTGAGTAGGCTTCTATAGAATGTATTTGTTTTTTTTTAATAAAAATTTCATCGCCTGGTTTAACCCTTTTTGTTTTTTTACCTATTGTTGCTTTTCCTGATCCTTCTAAGATTCTCCAAAATTCTGCTCTCTTATGATGGTATTGTATTGAGGGAGCTTGCTTTGGTTTAATTGTTAATATCTTGACTGTGGACTTTTCGTTTAAAGTAAATCTTTCAAAATTTCCCCAAGGTCTCTTTTCTTTGTACTTTTTCATAGTTTAACTTAATTGTATATATTATAAAAATCTTTTTATAGAAGGGATGTATTTGAGAGTATATGATTATAGCTGTTGATTTTGGTGGAACTAGTATAAGAGCAGCTTTAATGGAAGGTAAACGAATAATTAACTTAGTAAATAGAGATACTTTAGCTAAAAAAGGTAAAAAAGCTGTTTTGAAACAATTAACTGAAGCTATTATTGAAGCTAAAGGTGGCGCAAAAATAAAAGGAATTGGGGTTGGAAGTCCTGGTCCATTATTGGATGGAGTTTTAAAGAATCCTCCTAATTTGCCTTTTAAGAATTTTAATTTGAAATCTTTTTTGAGTAAGAAATTTAAGACTAGGATTGTTATTGAGAATGATGCTAATTGTGCTGCTTTGGCAGAATTACATTATGGTGTTAAGAAAAAGAATTTTATTGTTTTAACTTTGGGAACTGGCATTGGTGGTGGAATTGTTATAAATAAAGAGATTTACAATGGAAGTGGTTATGGTGGTGAGTTAGGCCATATTATAATACAAGATGGTAAGGATTTGGAATATTGGGCTAGTGGTTCTAAAATAAAAAAAGATGCAAAGAAAGCTTTTGGTAAAGAATTATTAGCTAGTGAATTAAATAAATTACATAATAAAAAATCTCATAAAATATTAAAAGAGGCTGCTGAGAATTTAGCTAAAGGTGTTGCTAGTTTAATTGTAGTGTTTGATCCTGAAGTTGTAGTGTTAGTTGGTGGATTAAAAGAAGCTGGGCATTGTTATAGGGATATCTTGAAGAAAGAAACTAGGAAATATTGTATGTTGCCTAAGAAAATTAATATTGAGTGGAGTAAATTAAAGAATTCTGGTGTTTTAGGTGCAAGTTTATTATTAAAAAAATAAAAAAGAAAAAAATTAATTAAAAATTATAAAAGGTTATTACACACCTCCTTCGTCTCCGCCGGATTCTTCTCCGCCAGCTCCAGCATCTCCGCCAGCTCCAGCATCTCCACCACCTTCAGCAGGTTGTTCACCTTCTTGAAATTTCATTAGCATTACCTCCTTTAACTTGATATTAAGGGTAAATTGGTTATCGTATATAAAGATTTTGCTATTTGAGCACACTATTTAGTGAAAAATGGGTTATTTGGCTAGAAATACTAATTCTTCTTCAACTTGCATTGAATCTCCTAGGCCTTGACCTATAGAGTAAAAACTTTGGGTTGTTAATTTTTCAAAAATGTTAAGTAAAGAAGGCTTTTTTATATATTCTACAACGTTTTCGTTTTCTATATTTGCTAGTTCTTTTGCTTTTAAGATTGCTGTATCTTTATTTCCAGTTAAATCAATTAAACCATTTTCTAAAGCTTCTATTCCTAAGTAGAAAGAGCCGTCTGCTAATTTTTGTACTTGTTCTAAGGGCATTTCTCTATTTTTAGCTACATCTTCTACGAATTTAGCTTCTATGATGTCTAATTTCTTTTGTAATAGATTTCTTTCTTTTGAAGTTAAAGGTTTGTAGGGGGATCCTAAGTCTTTGAATTCTCCTGTTACTAGTCTTTCATATGTAACATTATGATCATCTAACAATCCTGAAAATTGTATGTAAGAAGATATTACACCAATGCTTCCTGTAATACTTAATTCGTCTGCTACGATTAGATCTGAAGCTGATGCAACCCAATAAGCACCTGAGGCTCCAACTTCTCTAATTAACGCTATTGTTGGTTTCTCTATTGAAGCTACTTTTTCTGCTATTTCTTTTGATGCTACTACAGTTCCTCCTGGAGAATTGATTTCTAATATTATAGCTTTAACACCTTTACTTTTTTCTGCTTTGTTAAGATTTTCCAAGATTGCATTTGAACCTACTAAGCTTTGTCCTAGAATTGAGTTACTTGAAGAGGATACTATTGGCCCTTCTATTTTTATTACTGCGATTCCATTTGATAAAATTTCTTCTTTTATTGAATCTGAATTTAATAACTTTGAAGATATAAATGCGACTAAGTAAAGGATGATTACAACTTTTAGTATTGTAGCTAGTCTACCCATTTTCAACAGTTGAAGTATTTGTCATTCTTTCTGTAAATCTTTGTTTCTTCTTGGAAGTTAATATTCCTATGCTGTCTATTATTAATAGTAATAAAGATATTTTTGTTATGTTTCTCATAAATATTCTGTATAGGGTTAGTTTTTGAGAATTTACTTTGACGCTAAAAATTACGCCTCCTAAAGTTTGTTGTATTTTATATTCTAAAATAACCCAATATGCTAAATTGATTGAACTGATGATTAAAGTTACTAAAAATACACTTTTAAAATCAAAATTGAATAAGTCTGTTAAGCTTTCTGGGACATTATTTTCTAATAAAGTGTTTAAGGGATTTGTTATTATGACATTTAATAATATAGAATCTGTTAGGAAAGATGCTAAACGTTTCCAATTAGAAACTGGGAGTGACATTATTTTTTAAAAATTTTAAAGATTTATAAACATTGTCTTTGAGTTTGTAACAAGAATTACTTTGTATTTTAGGAATGGGTGAATTTATAAACCGAAAAACGGCAAATTTGTCTATGGTTAACTCAATATTAAAGCTATTTAATGATCCAGTTGAAATTTTATCAGAGCCTCATCCAACTTTTCCACTGGCTGGAGAAATAGGTATTCCTGAAGCATTTGAAGGTGACGAACCTAATTGGGATATGTTAAGGGTTCTTTGGGGAGATTCTATATACATAAATGGAAATACACCTTTAGAATGGAAGGAAGTTGTTGCAACTATACCAAATCTTGATGAAATACTAGCAAATTCTCAAGATAAAGCACCAATTACTTTTCCAATTTATAAAACAGATTCTTTTACTATTCAAGCACAAAGAAAAGGTAAATTCTCAAATAGAGATTATTTAGAAACTGGGATTCATGGATTTGTGAAGATTGATAATAAACTTTTGATTGGGGTAAGGGGGGGTTCTGAATCAATTGGAGAATTAATAGCTGTACCTAGTGGTGCAGTATTATATGGGGGAGGTTCTGACATAATTAGCGATGCTGTTTATCATGAAGCAATGGAAGAAGCAGGAATTTGTAAAAATTCAATAAGGGATCTAAATTTAATTGGCATTTTTAGACAAGACACTTCTACCCCTTCGAATATGTTTGTTTATACTTTACAATTGGAGGATGGAACTGAAATTCTTGAAAATCACACTAGAATTATGGAATTATATAATCGAACTAAATCAGAATTTAGAGGAACACCTATTGAAACTGAATTTGCCGCTAGAGAAGCTTTGAAGGTTGAGGCAAAATTAAATGGAGATCCTAGATATTTAGTTGATGCTTGGGAAAATGAAAAGTTAGAATTAATTTCTAATGAGCCGGATGCAATTTGTGGGAGGGTGAGAGAAGTTGTTAACGCATTTAGACTTAAACATAGCATGTATGGTAGTTTATTTACTTACTTTATGAACGAATTTGGCCAAAAATATGCAGAGGGGTTAATGGATTTACCAACATTTAGAGATAATCTTGTAATACCAGAATAAATATTGTCTTTGTTATGGAAAACTATTTAATTGAGTTTTGATTTTTAATAATTATGATAAATTTTGGTGATAAAATTGAGTTAAAGGATTTTAATGATTTAGAACCTGGAGAACTTACGGTGTTAAAGAAAATGATTGGGAATCATGCTAATCAGTTTCATGATTTTGAAAAATTAACTTTGCATTTAAAGGGAGTTCATCAGAAAGAGAAAAGTTCTAAGTTTCAAGTTAATGGTATGTTAGTTAAGAAAAATAAACAATATAATTCTGAAGTTACTAATTTTAATTTGTTTTTTGCTATAAATGATGTTTTGGATAATTTGAAGAAAGAGTGTGGCGAAGCTTAGAAAGGTTTAAAAATGTCATTTAGTTCTATTATACTATGTTACCAGGAATTAATCCAAAAATGATGAAGCAGGCCATGAAGAAGATGGGCATGAAACAAGAAGATATAGATGCTTCTGAGGTAATTATTAAGTGTCCAGATAGAGAAATTGTTATTAGGAATCCTTCTGTAGCTAAAGTTGATATGATGGGGCAGGAAAATTTTCAAATTTCTGGAGATATTGAGGAAAGAGGATTAAGTAAATTTACAGATGAAGATGTTTCTACTGTAGTAAGTCAAACTAGTTGTTCTGAAGAAGAAGCTAAAAATGTGTTAGAGAGAAATGAGGGAGATATTGCTAAAAGTATATTAGAATTAAAACAGTAATATTGCATCATAAAAACCTATATATAGTTGCTTTCTTTATGAAATTTCATGGAGTACAGGGACCTTGTTAAGGGGGCAATAAGGTCAATAAAGCGAGCCGATCATCTGACTTATATGACCTTGCCATTGGTGAAAGATAATAAACTTATTTTAAGTATAATGGAGAATATTCAGTTGAGCTTTTTGCAAGGAATGGACGCATTATTGGAGTATGAGCGCTTATACAAGCGTATAATGCCATTACCGCAAAATTTTGAGTCAAGATTTGATATTTTTCGGGATAAATTAATAAATAAGTATGACATTACTAGTCAAGAAGTGGAGTTAATTCGTATGCTGAGAGAAACAATACAAGCTCATAAAAGTTCTCCAATAGAGTTTAGTAGACCTGACAAGTTTGTTATTTGTAGTGAGAATTATAGAATGAAGACTATATCTGTTCAGGAAATTAAACAATATATATTAGCTGCCAAGAGTTTTTTAAGGAAGGTTGAAAATATTGTAAAATGATTGATGAAGCTAAACATGAATTGAAAAGGGCGGACCATCTAATTTTTGTTTCTTTAAAATACACAAGAACCATGGATGTTCTGGAAAGTACTGTTAAGAGGTTAATAGGTACTTTAGAGTTTGATATAGAAACTTTATTGGAATGGATGTTGGATAAAAAGAAAATTAAAGAAATTCCTAGTGCATACAAAGAGAAAATTAGTTTGGCAAGAGAAAAATTTAGTAAAGATGAGGTTATTCAGGAGATATTGAAGTTTTATTCTTTTTTAATGAGGGTTGATAGGGGAGAACATGAAAGAAGGAGTGAATTTAGAAAAGGTGTTACAATGATAGCTACCAATGAAATGGGAGATGTTATTGATGAGGTTAATATAGATAAGCTAAAAGAATATTATTTAAAAACTGTTGAGATCACAGAATATATTGAAGAATATTTAGCTAAGAAAAGATGACCAAAATTTTAACCATTGTTAGTGGAAAAGGTGGGGTTGGAAAAACTACTACAACAATAAATTTAGCAATGGCTTTGAATTCTTATGGGAAAAGCGTTGCTATTGTTGATGCTAATTTAACTACGCCAAATATTGGAATCTATTTAGGAGTTCATTCTGTTCCTGTAAGTATACATGATGTTCTACAAAATAAAAATAAATTATTAGATGCTATGTATCAACACCCTAGTGGGGTGAAAGTAATACCTGGAGATATAGGGTTTAGTAGTTTAGATGAAATTAATTTAGAAGCTTTAGATGATGCATTGTTAGATTTGGAAGGAGTTATGGATTATGTTTTAATTGATGGGGCAGCGGGTCTTGGTGAGGAAGCCGCAAAAGCAATAAGTGTTTGTGATGGTGTTATTGTTGTTACTAATCCTGAGATGCCTGCAGTTACTGATGCATTGAAAGCTGTTAATTTAGTTGGAGAGCTAAGAAAACCTGTGACTGGAGTTGTTATTAATAGGTTTAAGAGAGATGGGCTTGATATGGAAGTTAATGAAATTGAAAAAATATTGGAATTTCCTGTTGTAGGTGCTGTTGAAGAAGATAGTAAAATAAGAGAAAGTATGGTTAAGAGAAATGCTGTTTTTGAAATTCATCCTAAAACTGAAGCTAGTAGAAATTACAAAAGATTAGCTGCTAGGTTGTTAGATGTTGAATATAATGATAGAAATGAGAAAGTTGCTGATTTGATGGAGATCTTTAAGAAATTGTTTAAAGATATTAAAGATTATGGAAAGAAGTAGTTTATCTTGTACGGTAAGCTTCTTCAATTTGTTCTTTTACTAGTTCATAAATAGTGTGAGTTGCTATTATAGATTCTGGTGTTTGTCCTTTGAGAGCCTCAAAAAGTGTATCCCCTGGTACAACCTCAGACTCCATTAGTTCTAAGGCTTCTTGTAAGACATTGTGGGTTGTTATTGCTTCTGTTCTTGTTCTAAAATTTAAAAAAGAATAATCATTGGCTATGAGGCTTTGATGCATAGTTTCTACAATTCCACCTGGGTCTTTTCTTTCTGTTTCTTCTTCTGCCATAGCTTTTATTTTTTAGAGTTACTATTTAAAACCATATTGTTTTTTAATATATATCTTTTAGATAACGTATTCTTATTATAAAGTTGAGTTTTCTTAATATTATGAAATTTGCACATATGGCGGATTGTCATGTTGGTGGTTGGAGAGATGAAAAATTAAACCAATTAAGTATAGATGTATTTGGGATAGCTATAGATAGATGTATTAAAGAACATGTTGGATTTATTTTAATTGCTGGAGATTTATTTGATACAGCTTTACCTAATATTGATTTAATTAAAGAAGTTGCTAGTGTTTTAGAAAGAGTTAAGGCTAGAAATATAGATGTTTATGTTATTCCTGGAAGTCATGATTTTTCTCCATCTGGAAAAACTATGTTAGATGTTTTGGAAAGTTCTGGACTAATAATTAATGTGAATAAAACTGATGTAGATGGGAAATTATTATTTTTTGAAGATAAAACTGGAGTTAAAATAACTGGAATTTTAGGGAGAAGAAGTGGGTTAGAGAAAAATGATTACAAAGAATTAGATAAAACTCATTTGGAAAATGAACAAGGTTTTAAGATTTTTATGTTTCATACTGGGTTAGAAGAATTTAAGCCTAAGGATTTAGAGAAAGTGGAATGTAGTAGTTATGCTGATTTACCTAAAAATTTTAATTATTATGCTGGAGGTCATGTTCATTATATTTTTGATGTTGTAAAAGAAGGTTATGGAAAAATAACTTACCCTGGGCCTTTGTTTCCTAATAATTTTAAAGAAATTGATGAATTAAAGAATGGGGGCTTCTATATTGTTGATGATAGTTTAAATTTAGAATATATTCCAATTAAAACTAAAGAAGTTGTTAGTTTAACTATTGAAGGTAGAAATCCTATTGAGATTAATGAAAAATTGTATGAAATTATTAAAGGAGATTTTAATGATAAATTAGTTTTGTTAAGAATTAAAGGAGAATTAGAAAGTGGGAAAGTTAGTGAGATTAAGGTTAAGGAAATTATTAAACAATTAGAAGAAAAAAAAGCTTATGCAATTTTAAAACATACTGAAGGAATTAAAATAAAAGAGTTAGAGGAAATTGAAGTCGAAGGTAATGTTGAGGATGTTGAGAAAGAAATAATTAAAAAAAATTTAGGTAGGGTTGAAGTTGAGATTAATGAAGAAGAATTGATTAGTAATTTGTTAGAAGTTTTGAATAAAAATAAAGAAGAAGGGGAGAGAAATGCTGATTTTGAAGATAGATTATGGAGGGATGCAAAAAAAGCGCTTAAATTAGATGATAATTAAAAAAATTAAATTGGAAAATATTAGGAGTTATTTGCAAGAAGAAGTTATTTTTCCAGAAAATAGTTTATTGCTAAGTGGAGATGTTGGAAGCGGGAAGAGTTCTATTTTGTTAAGTATTGATTTTGCTTTGTTTGGTTTAACTAGGGGGATATTATCTGGAGGTAGTTTATTAAGAAATGGGGCTAAAGAAGGAGGTGTTGAGTTACATTTAGATATTAATGGAAAAGAAATTGTAATTAGAAGAAATTTGAAAAGAAATGAGAAAAGTGTTACACAAGATTCTGGATATATATTAACTAATGGAGCTAAAGAAGAAGGAAGTGCTGTTGAATTAAAAGCTAAAGTTTTGGAATTATTGAATTATCCTAAAGATTTACTTACTAAAAGTAAAAGTTTGATCTATAGATTTACAGTTTATACTCCTCAAGAAGAAATGAAGAGAATTTTACTAGAAGATGCTGAGGAAAGGTTAGAAATTTTGAGAAGAGTTTTTGATATTGATAAGTACAAGAGGATTCAAGAAAATTGTTCTTTGATTAGTAGGAAATTAAAAGAGCAGATTAGAGAGGGAGATATTTTAGTTGGTGGTTTAGAAGAGAAAAAAATTGAAAAAAGTAAATTAGAAAATGAAATTTTGGATTATAGAAAAGAGTTGGAACATGTAAATAATGATGAAACAATTGTAAAAAATAAACTAGAGGAAACTAAAAAAGCCATAGAAGAATACGAAAACAGAATTAAGAAATTGAGTGAGTTAAGAAATGAACTTAACATTGTTAATAATAATATGGAATATAGAACAAATGAGAAAAAAAGAGTTGAGGAAGAATTAAAGAAAATAGAGGAAGATATAGTAAATGGAGAAGAATTAATTAAGGATTTTAAGAAAGATTTTGAAATTGAAGCTGGAGAGAAAATTGAAGATTTGGAAGAGAATATTTTATTGAAAGAAGAGAAATTAACTAAAATAAGAGGGAAGTTAAGCGAGTTTAATTTAATGATAAGGACTTCTGAAGACTTAATTGTTAAAGTTAAAGATTTAGATAATTGCCCTACTTGTTTTCAGATTGTCACTAATGAACATAAAAATAATATGACTAATACTGAGAATGAAAAGCTAAGTACTGTTAAAAATAATGTTGAAATTTTTTCTAATAATGAAGAGGAATTAAACAGAGAAATAGACTTAGCTAAAGAAAAATTAACTGGATTGCAGAATAGTTTGAATGAATTTAGAGTTATGAAAGTTAAAGTGGAGGGATTGAATGATAAGAAAAATTTAAGAGAAAATTTAGAAAATGAATTGAGTAAGATGTTAGATTCTTTTGGAGAATTTAATGAGAAGCAAAAAAAATTAGAATTTGAGATTGAGGAAAATAAACAATTTGAGGAAAAATATAAATCTGGGAAACAAGAAATGGATGACTTAAATGATAAGTTGAGGAATTGTGAAGTTAAAGTAGCTAGTTTGAATGAAAAAATAACTGGAGTGGATAATACTGTTAGAAGGTTGGATGATGAAATTATTGAAAAGGTTAAGATAAGAGAGAGGAGTGAGAAACTTAATGGGTTGTTGAAATGGGTTAGTGAACAGTTTTTAATTATGGTTGAAAAAATGGAAAGGAGTGTTATGTTAAGATTGCATAATGATTTTAATTCTTTATTTCAAAAATGGGTTGGAATTTTGATAGATAATGAGAATTTAAGTGTTAAGCTAGATAATGAGTTTACTCCTAAAGTTATTCAGGATGGTTATGATACTGAATATGAATTTTTATCTGGGGGGGAGAAGACAGCAATAGCTTTAGCTTATAGGCTATCTTTGAATCAAGTTATTAATAATTTAATGTCGTTAATCGAGACTAAAGATGTTATAATATTAGATGAACCTACAGATGGATTTAGTAATGAACAATTGGATAGAGTTAGAGTTGTTTTAGATGAGTTAGAAATAAAGCAAGTAATAATTGTTAGTCATGAGGATAAGATTGAGAGTTTTGTTGATAATGTTTTAAGATTTGAGAAGCAGGGACATGTTAGTAAAGTTTTGAGGTAGAGTAAATTTTTAATATTTTTAGTTTAAAGTTTTTAATTATTTTAAAGTGGTTAAAAGGAAGTTTTTTAAAGCGTTTGATCCTAGGGATATCTATGTCTGAAAAAGGAGATTTGGCAAGAAGATTATTATTCGAGTTTAAGGATTTGGGTGCTGGTTTTCAGGTTAGACAAGCTGATGTTGCAAGACAGGCTGCTTTTGATAGAATTATTGAAGGTAGTTTGAGTGGTGAAATTCCTTGGAAAGTCCTTCCCTCTCAAATTGAAGGTGTAGATGAGGAATTTCATGCAGATGTTATTGTTCAAAGTGTTTCCGGAAAGGAAATAAAATTGCCAGTTTTGTTTTATGCAACTTCTTATGGTTGGGATAAAACTCATGTATATTTACACCTTGGAGATCGGAGTGGACCTTGTTTAAATCAATATCATGAGGATATTGTTAGACTTGCAAAGGAAGTACATGGAATAGATAACATTGGCAATTATTAATTACTTTTCTATTAATTCTATTTCATAACCATCTGGGTCTTCTATGAAGGTCATTGTATCATTTGCAGAACCTTCTGTAAACTTTACGCCTCTTTCTGTCATTTCTTTAAAAGTTTTAGACATAGATTCAACTTCAAAGGCCATATGGAACAAATCATCTTCGATTCTAAAATCTTTATTTATATCAGAAGGAAATTCGCATAATTCTAAAACTGCATTATTATTTGGTAAAGATAAAAAAGTTAATTTGTTTCCTCTTGGAGATTCTTTCTCCCGTAGAACTTCAAGCCCAAAGTTTTCTGTATAGAACTTAACTGTTTTTTCAGTATTTTTTACTCTAATTCTTAAATGTAAAAATTTTCTCATTAAGCTTGAGTTGCATTACAGTTTTAATAAAAATGTATATTCTCTAAAATATATATTGTATTCAAATGACATACTCGCCATAACCTCGTGAGACTTATAAACAGAGATGACTTGTTTTACTTATGAGATATGAAATTACTGATGAAATAAAACTTTTAATTCGAAACAACCGTAAGACTTTAAATTCTAGCTTATTTAAATATCAATCTCAAAATTGGATATACAAAAACAAAAGTATAAGAGATATTCATTTGTTGGATCTTTGTAGTTTCTTGAATGTAAATCCTAGCAATCTAAATTTGAAGAATTTTTCTTTCGATTATGCAAGAAATTTTGGAAAATATTATACTGTTAAAAAAATAAGGTTTAATGGGTTAAGTGAAAAATTTGCAGAATTCATTGGAATAATGTTGGGTGATGGAAATATTTATAGAAATAGGGTGTCAGTCATATTAGACAGTAGAGAAAAACAATATGTAAGCTACATTACTTCGTTATTTTTTCATTTATTTAAAATCTTCCCAAAAATTTATTATCCTAAAACAAATAATTCTGTCAAAATATATATTTACAGTAAAGATCTTACGAATTTACTTTTGGATTACGGTTTATTAAGAGGTAATAAAGTAAAAAATAATGTTGGAGTTCCATCCTGGATATCTAAACGTAAATCATTTGTAATAGCTTGTTTAAGAGGACTCATCGATACAGATGGGTATTTACATTATCACAAAAGAGATAAACAATTGTATGTTGGGTTTACTAATCACTGTGAAAAACTAATAAGCAATTTTTTGAGTATGACAAATGATAGTTTAGGATTTTACTTTACTAGACGTAATAAGGATATTAGACTTTTTAGAAAAGGAGAAGTCAGGGTTTTTCTGGATATTGTTGAGCTTGCAAACAATAGACATTTAAAGAAATATAAAAAATTCTTGCTAATTAAGGGGGATGTAATATAGTTTGGTCAAGTATACCAGGCTGGGGGTCTGGTTGCCGCGGTTCAAATCCGCGCATTCCCATATATAAATCCTAACACAATAACCTTTAAATAATACAAAAAGGCAATTTATAATTAAAAGGTGTTAAAGTGAAGATTAAATTTTTATTAATTACATTAATTTTTTTAATTAGCCTAAATATAGCTAGTGCTGGAATAGAATTGAGTGAAAAGAATTCTCAGAATCAAATTCAGGAAGGCGGAAGTGCAACTTTTGATCTAATTGTTAAGAATGAGGATAGAAGAGAAAGAGATATTTTTATTACGTTTCCTTACAGTTCAAATTGGAGGGTTAATGTTAACCCTTATTTATTAAGAATTCCTAGTAAAAGCATTAAAGAAGCTAGGGTTGAGATTTTCTCGTTGAATAAAGATAATTTAGGAACTTTTGATTTAATTTTGAATATTAAATCTAGGGATGAAGTTATCAAGAAGGATTATGTGTACAAAATTACTGTTCTACCCTTTACCGGAGATGAGGTTTTAGCTCAATTGGTTTTGCCTGAGAGAATCGATCCTAGGGTTGGGGGAGATTTAAAAGTAAAACTTGAAAATATTAGGAATGAAGATTTTGAAGATTTAGAAGTTATTGTTGAAAGTGAAGATATTTTTTCTGAAAAGAGATTTTTGGATTTGAAAATTGGAGAAGTTACTTTAGAGGAATTTGATCTTAGTTTTTCTGAAAATGCTGAGCCTAGAAGATATACTGTGGATGTTGAAGTTAAAAGAGGCAATAAAGTTATTGGAAGAGATTCTAGTAGTTTTATTTTAGCTGGATTTACCGATGTTGTTGAAAAAACAAGCACTGAAGAAAGTTTATTTACAAGAAGGATTGTTATTAGTAAAGTTAATGGTGGAACCGAACCTAAACAGGAAAAAATTACTTATGAAACTTCTAATTTTAAAAAATATTTTACAATCTTTAGTAGGGTACCCGATGATGTCCGCGAGGGAGAAGATGGAATAATTCATGAATGGAATTTTATTTTGGATTCTGGTGGAGTTTTTAGGGTTGAGATTTTTACAGATTACATTAATATTTTTTGGAGTTTTGTTATTGTAATTTTGGTTATTGTATTTATTACTCAGATGAAGAAAAAAAGAGTTATGATTACTAAGAGGGTTTTGAGTGTTAATAAAGATAAAGAGGGTATAAGTGGAATGAAGGTTTTGTTACATATTAAGAATAGAAGTAGAAGACCAATACAAGATATTAAAGTTACAGATTTGTTGCCTATGTTGATTGGGACGAGCCCACATAGTTTTGGTACTTTGCATCCTAACTTAGTTAAAAAAACTTCAATAGGAAATACAAGATTAACTTGGAACATTGGAGAATTGCATGGTGGAGAGGAGAGGATAATAAGTTATGTTGCTAAATCTAGATTAAGTATTATAGGGAAGTTGATATTACCAAGCGCTGTTGTTAGTTACAAAAGAGGAAGTAGGGTTATAAAATCTAGATCTGGGAAATTAACTTTGTTAACAGCTATTAAAGAAGAGATGAGTTAAATTTATAAACTGAAATTCTGTTTTATGTTTTGTGCCCGCACATAGCTCAGCGGTAGAGCACTTGGCTGTAGATATTGTTCGATGTGGCTATAAAGCTAAAGATGAAAAACAATCAGCTGGGACCAGGGGGTCGCCTGTTCAAATCAGGCTGTGCGGACATTTATATTCTATAAAATATATATTGTATTCAAACGACATAGTCGACATACCCTCGCAGAGTTTTTAAATGAAAATGACTTTTTTTATCTAATGGAGATAAATTCTAAGATTGCTGAACTTATGGGAATAATTGTAGGAGATGGTAACATAACTCTTAAGCAGGGAATAAAATATAGATTAATTATTACTGGGCATAGTATTGATGATAAGAATTATCTAACTACTTATGTTAGTGATCTACTTTACAAACTTTTTAAGAAAAAACCGACAATTTGGAAACATAAAAATAAAAATGCTATTGCTTTGGCTTTTCACTCTAAAGAAATAATTTCATATTTTGTTAAAGACTTAGGATTAGTTAATGGACCAAAGAAAGATTTGAAAATCCCACAACTTATCCTTGAGTCAAATAAAAAAATAAAATCTTCTTTTTTAAGAGGATTCGCAGATACAGATTTTTCGGTCACATTCAAAAAGAAACAAAGAAAAACACATTCTTATCCGGTTATCCATGGTTATACTAATTCTTTGAATTTAGCAAAACAAATTAAGAAAATGTTATTTGAATTTGACATTAAATCAAATATTTATGAAAAGAAGATGTTTTTGAATGGATTAAAGATTGGGTATCAATTAGATGTTTATGGGCGAAACAATTTTTCTAATTGGTTAACAAAAATTGGATTCAAAAATGAAAAACACACTTCTAAAATTTCTATTTGGAGAAAGCATGGACATTATCTTCCGAAGAATCGATAAATTTAAATAAAGACTTTGAAGGTTATTAATTTGCCCTGAATTGCCCTAAATAATTACGAATTGTGATTGTTGGCGAAGATAGTGTAGCCCGGTCTAGCACGCAAAAAGGTTTTAGAAAAAAATCTTTCGTGAGGCCCTGTCGAGGCTGCAACCCGAGTTCAAATCTCGGTCAGGGCGTTTATTTTTTAGGTTTTTTCTCAAGAACTTCTTTTGTTAAATTTTCAACTTCTTCCACATCAACATTTTTGAATGGAGAAGTGACTTCAGAAATCTCAACCTCTTTTGATTTTTCTAGCATCAATTTTATGAACTCTTTATTTTTGTTTACCATTTGTTTTAGTAGGTCGAAGATATTTTTAAATCTTTTTGTTAAGACAATCAAAAGTTATATAAATGAAAACTGTTTTTCTGAGTACTATGAAATCGTTATTATTTTTAGTTTTAGTTGCAGCAATATTTGTTAGCGGATGTGCTTCTTCGTCTCCAGAGATACAAGAAGTTAACGATGTCGTGCAAAGAGAAGTTGTTGACAAAAAAGTTGATGAAGTGATTGAGCAGCACGATAGTGGAGATGTAATGGATAAAGAAGTGATGGAAGAAATCGCTTTAATGGATAAAAGTAAATATATTACTGGCGGAAGAGAAGGTTATGATAATGCAAAAGTTTTCTTTACGCAAAAAGCTGGAAAAGGTTTTGAAGTGTCTGTTAATGGTGATGAAAAACAAATTGAAGTTGGTATCTTGACAGATCAAGCTTGTGCAACTTTGGATCAAGGTGGAGAAGCTGAAGCAATTTCATCTAAATCTGGAGTTGATGTAAAAATATCAAGTAGTGATGTTCAAGAAGAAGACAGAAATGTTTGTATCCATGTCAAAGCTGTTGATGAAGGTGAGATAGTAGCTCACATTGTTGTAAACGAATTAAGCTTTTGAACAAACAAAACTTATTTAAATTAACTTTTTCTTTTTTTTCTTTATTAACTTTAGAAAAATCTTTAGTGAAATTTCTAAGGGCCCATAGCTCAGCTTGGTTAGAGCACTAGCCTTTTAAGCTAGGTGTCCGGGGTTCAAATCCCCGTGGGCCCGGATTTTCAAACCGGCTCTGTCCTAAATCTCGACAGAACTATAAAATATATTATGGCAGACTAGTCTGCCATAAATATCACTTCTAATTGTAGAAGCTTTTTTAGAGCTAACACTACTTCCAAATTTCCTCTTAACACTAGAAAATCCTGATTCAATAGGTTCTCTTTGATGATAAATATCTTCATCAAAGTGTTTAGCAGCTAATCTTCTTTTGCTCATCATTTTATGTTTGGATTTGCCATATTCTCTAATAGGAATATGAACTTCAATATTGTTTTCAAAACAATATTCATGAAGGTGATTAGCATCATATCCTTTATCTGCAACAAGAATTTTAGGATTGCTTCTCTTAATCAAGAGTTTTGCATCTTTTATCTCATGTGCTGGAATAACTCTTATCTTAGCAGCACAAAATTTCCTATTAACAATACTTAATCCAGCATTGAGCTTAACAAATACCTTGGGCATTGCACCATCTATTCTTCTCAAATAATGGTAACTAGGATTTGTTCTACTAAATCCTGTTGCATCAAGAGCAACAATCTCATGTCTGCTTCCAGATGTTAAGTCAAGTAATCTATTCCAAAGATTACTTTTGATTTTATTTGCAGTATACTGCAGAGCAGATTTGCTAGGGCATCTAATCCCTATCAAATCCATGAAATAAATTACTCTTCTGTAAGATAGTCTACAATAATATCTTACAAGCAAAGCAACAATATGTTCATAAAATTCATACGTCTTAGGACCAAATCTATGTCCATATATCGGACATCTTAATTGTTTAAGCAAACGCTTAACTTTTTTAATTAGCTTTATCTCTTTTTTCATGGTTGATACCTCAACTATCAACCCCCCTTGCTATGCAAGGGGTTATTTAACTTAATAAAGATTTAGGACAGAGCCAATACTAACATATATTTTATAGAGCCATGGTAAAGAAGAAAGTTCCAAATTTTGAATTTAGACTATGGCCAAGTGTTTTAGCTTCTAATGAAAAGTTAGATGCGCAGTTAGTTTCTAAATCTAGATTTGTTTTTGGAGCTAGTACAATTATTTTAGTTTTTATTTTAAATAAATTAGTAGAGACAGAATTAAGTAAAATTAATCTTTTTACTAATCTACCGTTGATGATATTATTAATAGGAAGTTTTTTTTCTTCTATATTTTCTATGTTAGTTATCTTACCTAAATTAAGAATTTTTTCTAAAAAAGAGAGGATTAAGAAGGATGTTTTTTATTATAAAGACATTACTAATAATTATTCTAGGAAAAGTTATGTTAATTATTTAAAGGAATTGCCTTTTGATTTTGATAAATCTGGAGAAGCATATGCTCATGAGATATATTCTTTAGCAAACGACATTATCCCTTATAAGTTTAAGATGTTTAAGATTTCTGGTTGGATTTTAGTTTTTAGTATTATATTCAGTGTTGTTAGTTTTTTTCTTACTTTTTTCTTTTTTGGAAAGAGTCCTAGTTTACTTTGATTTCTCTTTAGATTTCTTTAAAGCGTGTTTAACTTGAGATTTTGTCCAACCTTTTTTTGTTAAGGATAATGTAATTTGTTTTTCTGTATGGTCTTCTGACTTTGAAGCTTTTATGAAATCTACTACTCTGTCTAATTCGAAATCTGAGGAAAATAGATCTTTTTTAGATTTAAATACGGATAGTAAATCGTCTATTTTTAACTTAGCAACAAGTTCTGGTTTTTTGTAAAATATGAAAACTACACCACCTATAACTCCGAGTATAACTAAGATAGAAGCATATAAGGCGAAGGGAGTTTTTGCACAATCTTCTGCACAAGTTAATTCGGTTTCATCTAATGAACAAACATTATCTCCACAATGACAATCTTCTGGACAGGTTATTATATCTTCTCCTGGGTTGCAGATGTTATCTCCACAATTTAAAGGAGTTAAAGCTATGTTTAAATTTTCAGGTAGGATTATTGATTTTATTTTTGAGATGTCACCAAAATTTGAGGAAGATAATTTGTAAACTATTTCATTATCACTTGAAGTTTCTAAGGAAGGTAAATTAAATCTAACACTTTTAGATGTATCAAAACTAGTTACTTGTGCCGATCTTGGTTTTACGAAAGTTATTCCTGCTTCAGAAGGTAATAAGGATGAAGGTAATAAATCCATTACTATTGGTTTTGGAACATTTTGGGGGACATCAATTGTTTTTCTTATTAAAATAAAATTTTCAGTTCTATCTGATAAGTAATCTACAGACACCAAATATGAGGAAATTGTTTGAGTTACTTTTTCATTTACACTTCTTGCTGTTTCTTTGAAACTTTCATCTTGTAGAGGCAATAGTAAATTAATATCATTTGAGCTTAAGAATGGAGATATTTCTAAAGAATCTCTTACTAAAATTTTTTTCGGGACTTTGTCTAAGATATTAGTTATTTCTGTTGTGGTTGCAGCATTTGATAAAGTAACTAAATTGGATTTTGCTGTTTTTATTTCAGTATTAAGATTTAAAGCGGAATAAACTTCTTTTGTTTTTGAGGAAGCTGAAGTGGAAGTTCTTTCTGCTGTATCTATTAAACTCAAAGCTTGATTAAAAGATGCTTGAGAAGGAGTAACTCCACCTACAGTAATTGTTTTTAGAGCTGTTGAAGAGATATCGCTTCCATCTGTAACTGTTAGAGCAACTACATAAGTCCCCGCACTTGAATAAGAACTTGCTGGATTTTTTAAAGTTGAATTTTTATTATTATCAAAATCCCAGAAATAGGTTAATGTTGAGTTATCTAACGAAAATGATTCTGAAGCTGAGAATCTTATTGTTTCTCCAATATCTGCATTTCTTTTTGAAACATTTATTTTTGCTTTGGGTCCTAAGACAACATCATAAGAATTTGTATCTTCTAAAGAAGTGAAGGAGGCATGCACTTCATAAGTATTTAAAGAAGAAGGGGTTTTTACATTGAATTTTGATAATTGTATTGTTACAGGAAGATTTAATATTATTTGTTGAGCTGTGCTTTGTTGAGTTACGCTTGAGAGAAAGGAATTTTTAATAGATACTTCTCCTATTTCTGAAGTTTCTTTATAGTTTAAATTTGAGACAGTTAATGAGTTACCATTAGTTGAAGAAATATTTATTGGGATTATACATTCGTTGTTTTGTAGCGGACAAATGTTTGTGTAATCATTTAATAAATCTGTTAGAGGTTTGAAAATTCCTAGGGTGCCTTTTTTTGTGTTTGAAATGTTGAAATTTTCTGTTCCGGTTAAGGTTGTTACATATTGAGCTGCTGAGAAATTAATTGCATAATTTTTGTTTACTGCATTGCAGTTTGAAGAGCAGCCTACATAGGCATTAGGATTTGGGGAAGTTGAATTCGTTGCAAGAAATACGTTATCTTGTGTATTTGTTAGGCAAATGTTGTAAACACCTTCTTCTAATATGGAAGATAAATCTATTGTGCAACCTATCGTTTCCCAATCTGAAGAAATGGGTTGATCACATCGTCCGTTTTGATTTCCTGAGGGAATGTCTGATATGAATATATCTATATTTGTTGGAGAAGATAATTTCTTTACATGAGCATCTACTTTGTATTTTAGGGATTTGGGTAGGGTGAACCTTTGACAATTCTCAGTTATTATGGTTGTATCTGTTGTTCCTAAAAAATCTGAGGTGGATAACGGGATCGGATCTGGGTCGAAATTTTCTGTTGATAAACCAGGATAAACCCATTCTGGAGAACCATCATTTCCTAAGTCTATTGTTGGTTTATCTGGTAGGTTTGAATCAAAATTAGAAATGTCAAAATAGGCATTTTGAATTATTGAATTTTTTTGTATCTTTATTCCTGTTAGTAAAGAAGATCCGGATAGTGATGGTTCAGTTCCTCCTGTTGTTGAGAAAGAGCCTATAGAATTTGTACAGTCTAAAAAATTACAATTGACTAAGTTTTGGAGTTGTAAAGTTTTTGAATCTCCATTTGTCCATACTCTTATGGGTTGAGTTGCTAAGTAAACTCCAGGTTCTATTTTTATTGTTCCTTGGAAAACATCATCTTGTGCGTAAGTTGTTCTTGTTAAATTTAAATCTATAGCAAAAACACTTGTTGAAAGTAATATAATTAAGACTATTATTTTCTTGTACACTTTATCAACCTCTTTGGTTTATTGTATATATTGTACTATTTAAGATTTTTTAAATTTTCTAAGAAGACAGCTAGAGCTGCAGCTTCAGAATGGGGGAACTTTGTTACTGAAATATTATAATTAGCTAGTTTATAGAATCCTACTGGGACTTTTTCTGATCCTACTATTATTAGTAAATTTTCATTTTTTAATTTAGGAATTATTTTTTTGTAATCATCTCCTTTCATTGTTAGATGAATAATGGTAGATTTAGATTCTTTGATTAATTTTGTAGGAGATTTTACGTATTCTATTGGGAAATTTAATTTTTTTATAGAATTTTCTAAAGAAGAATCTTTTTGTCCTGAATAATAGATTTTATCTGCTTTAAAAGCTCTTGATGTTAAAGCTACATGAGTAGATAATCTAATATCTCTTCTAATTCTATGGCTTAATCTTAATACTTCTATCATTAGTTTTTTTAACTTTTGAGGATTTAAAAAGCATCCGAATATTTTATAAATATACATTTTGATGGTTAAAGTATGATTAAAGCTTTTTTCGAGAAAAATTATAAGAAGATAATTATTATTCCTGCATTATTGTTGATAATAAGTTTAGTTTTTTTAATTTCTCAATATAATTCAACAGGAGAATTGTTTGATAGAGATGTTAGTTTAAAGGGAGGAATAAGTGCTACGGTTTATACTGATAAGGATTTTGAGATTTTGGATTTAGAAGAAAATATTAAAAATAGACTAAATAATGATGTTTCTGTTAGAAAATTAAGAGATTTTAGTTCTAGTAGTTTATTAGGATACATTATTGATATTGGGGATGTCAATGTTAAAGAAAATCTAAAAATTACTTTAGAGAATATTTTGGATTTAAGATTAAGTGAAGAAAATTATAGTGTTAATGAAGTGGGGAGTAGTTTAGGAGATAGTTTCTATAAAGATATGGTTAAAGCTGTTTTTATTGCTTTTATTTTAATGGGGATTGTTGTTTTTATTGCTTTTAGGAATTTCATTCCTAGTTTGGCTGTTATTTTAAGCGCATTATTAGATATAAGTGCTACTTTAATGGTTGTTAATTTATTAGAATTAAAAATTTCAACTGCTGGTATTGCTGCATTTTTACTTGTTATTGGTTATAGTGTTGATACAGATATATTGATGACGACTAAAGTTTTGAAAAGGGTTGAAGGTGGAACAACAATTGAAAGATTGATTAGCTCTGCTAAAACTGGGTTGACAATGACTATGACAACTTTTGTTGCTCTAAGTATAGGTTATGTTGTCGCTAGTAGTTTAGTTTTAAAACAAATGTTCTTGATTATTTTAATTGCGCTAATCGTTGATGTAATCTCGACTTATGGAATGAATGCAGGTATATTGTACTGGTATAAGGAGGGAAGAAGATCAAAAAATTAGGAACTAGACTTTGGATTTTGATTATATTTTTGTTGTTTTCCCTACTAATGATTAGTCCAAAATTAGATGTTAGGGGTGTTGAAGTTACTAGTGTTAGTGGTATTGTTTCGAGCCAAGGCATTTCTATTGGAGAAAGAATTTTAGAAGTTAATGGTAAAAGTGTCAATAATGTTAAAGAATTTAGGGATACTATAAAGGTTGAGAATAATTCTAGAGATAAGTTTGTTATTGGTACTAACATTGGAGAATATGCATTTTTATCTAATGAAACTCTTGAAATTGAAGCTAAAGTTCCAAGTAAAACTAGAATACAAAAAGGATTGGAGTTAGAAGGTGGAACTAGGATTTTACTAAAGCCCGATACTGAAGATTTTGTTAGTGAGAAAGATATTTCAGATTTGATGGAGGTTTTGAAAAATAGATTGAATGTTTATGGTTTAACTGACTTGAAACTTAAAATGGTTAGTACTGCTGATGAGAAACTGGTCTTAATTGAGATAGCTGGAGTTGGAAGAGAAGAGATTGAAGGATTTGTTGCTCAGCAAGGAAAGTTTGAAGCTAAGATAGGAAATGAAACTGTGTTTAGAGGTGGTAAAGAAGATATTCCTTTTGTTTGTAGAGATGATGGAGTTTGTTCTGGGGTTCATTCTTGTAGTGAAGATGCTAATGGAGGAGCCTGTAGATTTCAGTTTACGATTAAATTAAGCCCCGAAGCTGCTAGGAAGCATGCGGATGTTACGGATAAATTAGATATAATAACTACAGAAGGTGGACAAAAGATTTTGAGTGAGCAAATTGAATTTCATTTAGATGGTAATCTAATAGATAGTTTGAATGTGGATGCTAGTTTGAAGGGGAGCGCTAGTACTGATATACAAATTTCTGGTCCGGGTTATGGAAGGAATCAAAATGATGCTTTGGATGATGCTGTTAAAAATATGGGAGAGTTGCAAACTGTATTAATTACTGGGAGTTTGCCATATGAATTAGAAATTGTAGGATTGGAATCGATAAGTCCTGTTTTTGGTCAAAGTTTAATTAAGAATGTGTTTCTAGTTGGATTTATTTCACTATTGGGAGTTTTGAGTGTTATATATATAAGATATAGAGAGTGGAAAGTGTTATTACCTGTTGCTATTACATTAGTGAGTGAAATATTTATAATCTTAGGAAT
>NZBI01000004.1 GCA_002687825.1 Nanobdellota archaeon | reverse complement strand
CAGGTTAGTTTTGTTTCAATATCATAATCTTCTAAAGAATGAAACCCATGTTCAGCATTAATCCCATATAAAGAAGCTTCATCAGGAATTTCATAATTTAATAACTTATCAACATATTTATACCCTTCTTCCAAATCAAAAGAAGTAATATAACCATATGCAACATCTAAAAATATATCCTCATCAATTTCTCTTAAAAACCTATCGGCATAACTCATAAAATCAGGTGTTAATTTTTGAGGGGATAAAACTAAAACAAGATACATTGGTTGAATTTTTTGTAATTGAGGTAATACTTCTTCTAAATTATTTTCATAAGATAGTAAAGAAGCTTTTTTCCCATCTGCGAAATATTGACCAAGTTCATAGAAAGAATCATCCCTTTGAGCAAGAACAACATAATATTCTTCTCTTTTAATTTCTCCCATATCACATTTCCCCCCAAACCTTTCAGAAAACATAAAAAAATCAGTTAACTCTATTTTTCCATTTTTATCTAAATCAATATTTTCATTAAAAAATTCATCACTTTTATTTAAACCAAAACTATCATTTAACATAAAGTAATCTTCTAAGTTAATTTCCCCATCATCATTAAAATCAGCACATATCTCCTCTTCAATAACTTCTTCTTCAACAACCTCTTCCTCACATTCTCCACAATAATTACAATCTTCATATAAAGAATAAGTATCAGAAACTTTTCCCAAATAATTCCTATCACAAGGTAAATTTATCTCTCCATTAAAATCAAAGCCATTAAACTCCATAGTAAATCTCTCACCAGTATCAACTAACTCAAAATTCCTATCTCCAATAGTTAAACTATTTTCACAATTTCCATCTCCAAAATACAAATATTTTTCCTCAGAACTTAAACCAATAACATCATTATCTAATAAATTCTCACTAGGAATACATAACTCTCCGTTATCATTACAACCCCCTAACAAAGTTTCATCACTACATTGAAAATCGCCAACAGAATAAACAATAGGAATCAAACTGATTAACATTACTAAAACCACCAATTTTTTACAATACATTATAAGACAATATAATATTTAACAAATATTTAAACTTTCACTTTAATCACCTCAAACTCTTTAGGATACTTTCCAACCTTCATATTACAATCTTCTTCTTTTTCACTAACTAAAACTTCATAAATAACACCATCACTTAAATCGACAATATCCGCTCTTGAACCATTAACAAATATAGCCTCTGTAACAAAAACATGATTAATCTCTTTCAACCATCTACAAATATCTAATTTCTTAACTATGTGTTCTCTAGTTTCATTACTTCCCCATCTCAAACAATTAAGTTTTCTATTACTAACTCTAATATTCTCTAATCTATTACTTACTCCAAAACACTTTTCTTTTAGCTTCCTAATCTGGTTTCTATTAGCTCTTTCTTTACTTCTATACAAACTTTGTTTCATTAATTCAATATTCATTTAAAATCACCTCAATTTTTATGGTGATTTTTCTTAGAATTTCTGGAAAGCACAAAATAGCGTTTATTAACAAAAAATGTTTAGTGAAACGACCTCTTTTTTGAGGGAAATATTTTTGATTAAGAAATGCGTGTGTTTGGAAGAACTAAAATTTATGGCTGAGTTCTCTGAAGGATGAAGGAATCTAAAAAAACAAAAACGATGATTTTATAAATAGATTTTTTCTAAAAAGAATTAAATACAAATTCAAAGTTAAAAACTATGCCAAAAGCAAGAATAAGTTTAGCATCTGCAGATATTAATCAAATGAATGAAATATGCGGAGCAATACAAGATATAGCTTCAAACACAAAAGTTAAGCTATCTGGACCTATACCATTACCAACTAGAAAACTAAAATTAACTACTAGAAAGTCTCCAGATGGAGAAGGTAAAGCATCCTGGGAAAGGTACGAAATGAGAATCCATAAAAGATTAATCGATTTAGGCGTTGATGAACGTGCTTTAAGATTAGTAATGCGTGTCCCAATACCAGAAGAAGTTAATATTGAAATAGCAATGTTGGATTAATTCTAAGTATATACTGGAAAATATATTTTACATTCAAACGACATAGTCGATATGGGTGCGTAAGACATTTATTAAAGATTTCGTTATAACGATTATGAATAAAGTTATGGCTGAAATTTTAGGGTTATTATGTTCTGAGGGCAATTATAGAGAATACTATTCAAATTATAGATATTATGACAAAAGAAGAGGGAAATATTATTATAGAAAAAACGCAAGAACAAGAATATTGGAATTTTGTAACAAAGAAACAAACCTAATTTTTCATTTTATCAAATTATTGGAAAAGGAATTCAATTACTCTCCAAGACTAAATATGACCCACCATGATCTATTAAGGATTTTCATAACAAAAAGATCAATCATGGATAGGATTTTAAATTATACAAACCTAGGATGCACTAAATGGACAATTCCTCAAGAAATAATCAACGGAAACAAAGAAGTTAAAAGAGGATTTGTAAGAGGGTTCTTTTATNGAGATGGATGTGTAGATAAAACACACAATAACAAGTTAAGAATTAGATTTACATCAGTTAATTCAAAAGGAGTTAAGTTTCTATCTAATTTACTAAATAATTTAAACATATCTCATAGTTTAAATGGTCCATATTTCAGAAAAGAAAAAAATAGAAGAGTTGTTTTCGAAATATTAATTAGAATGAATTCAAACCAAAGATTTTTAAATAATATTATTGATAACAGTGATTACGCTGGGCAAGATCCAAAACTCAGTTATGCCGGGATAATAATGTCTATCCCGAACGCGTAATCTGGTATCGCACAAAATAAATGTTTTAGGATGTTTATGTGTAGGCCTGGAAAGCTTGACCCGTATGGGTATCGGGGTTCAAATCCCTGTCCCGGCGTTTCAAAACCTTTATTAACCCTTTTTCTAGCATTTTACTCATGAAAATAACCATTATATCGCTATTTATAGTACTTTTATTAGCAACGACTATAGATGCTAAATCAATAACAGAAGACTTATCTCCTGGAGAAAGTGTAATATTAAAAAACCAAAATATTTCTCTATTAAAATTAGATAAGAAAGAAGATAAAGTAATTATGTGTATAAATGGACAAAAAACAATAGTTACCGAAGATAAAATAAAAACAGTTAATAACGTTATAATTAATGTGAAATCAGTAAAAGATTCTTACGCAGAAATAAAATTAGAAAGTAGTTGCGATAACTGCATACCAAGTAATAACAACGCTTGTTTAAATGAATGTACTTCAAATTCTAATTGTAATGATAATAATGAGAATACAAAGGATATATGCGCAGGAATTCCTTTAAGATGCTATCATGAAGAAATAGAAAAACCAAAAGTTGAAGTAAAAAATCCAGAACCAACAGAAATCGATATAACTGTTAATGTTCCTCAAGCTCCAAAAACTTTTTTTGAAAAATTAAAAGACTTATTCTTTGATTTTTTCTTCGAATAGTAACCTTTAAAAAACAATAATTCTTAACTTATATTGGTAGGTAATATACCTAGCTTCCGGAGGAATCTGATGAAGCTTTTCCTTTTTTGGTGAAGCTTTTTCTTAAAAAGGTTCTTCTGAGGAAAGTCCGCACACAATAAAAGGTTACTCTTGCAAAAGAGCTCTGGAAACAGAGGGCAACCACGCAGAAACGACACGGCTTTTTGGCGTAATGATGTTCACGAAATTTCCTGCGAAGGAAACGAGGACTAACTGAACTTGTCAAAAAGAAGCGATGAAACGGTGAGTCCTAACTTGTGCAAGTCTTTAGACGCATAGTTTAATGCTAGGAGAGCTATTCCTTTAGGAAGCTCTTACAGAATGCGGCTTACTTGTTACCTACCTTCTTTATTTTCTAAGACAGATATGTTAATAAAGCTCTACCATATTTAGTCCGTATGCCTAAGCCAAGCACAGATAATTCATGGAAAGACTATGATGGTGGGTTTCAACCTTATTCAAATCTAGAAAAAGAAATTCTACCTTATTTGAGAGAAAGATTCCTTAAAAAATTAAATCATGACCCTGATGTAGGTAAACAATTTAGCATTCCTCAAATGGCAGAGTTTAAAGGAATCTCAGGTCCGGGAATGCATAATCTCATTAATAAAGGCCTAATAAAAAAACCAAGTGGTGCTGCAAGAGGTAAAAAAAGTTTTCTTAGCAAAAGAGATACTTTATATTTGAAACATCTACCTAGAGCAAAAGACAAAAACGCTAGAAGTGTAGAATACACTTTAGATGATCTAGCAGATCTCCTTAACATAACATCAGAAGAAGCAGAAGTATTAATCTCATCAGAAATTACATTAGAACCCATAGAAGGAATAGACTATGATAAAAGGAAAAACAAATCTTTAGAATTAAGAATAGATTATGAAGAAAATGGAAAAAATCCAGTTAAAGCATCAACAGTTAGAATAAATCCCCATGATTTAGTAGATCTCTTCAACAGAGTCTTCCCAAAAAATTTTTCATACAAAGAAAAAACAAGTAATGCTTCTTCGAATGGGAGATCTCGAACAACTGTAGAAGAAAAGAAAGGAATGAAAGAAATAGCACCTTCAATAGATGCTTATTTTAAAGACATCAAAAGTAGCAAACCCTTATCTTCGGAAGCAGAAGCAGAAATGGCAAGACGGATCAGAGGAGGAGATGACGAAGCTACGGAAATATTAGCAAAAGCAAACTTAAAGTTTGTAGTTAGTGTCGCTAAGGAATATCAAGGGTTAGGATTACCTCTAAATGATTTAATCTCGGCTGGAAATTTAGGTTTATTAGAAGCTGTTGAAAGATTTGATGAAGAAAGAGGATTTAGATTTATTTCATATAGTGTATGGTGGATAAGACAATCAATTTTACAAGCAGTATCAGATCAATCAAGGAATGTGAGGCTCCCTCTAAATAGAATAGGTCAAATTCAGAAATTAAAAAAATATTCCCTTAGAAAATTACAAGAGGGACTTTCATCTGGAGAAATAGATGCTGCCATCATAAACGAATTTGATATTGATGAAGAAGAATTAAATTTTTTGAGAATAATATCTCAATATGATACATCCTTAGATGCTCCTGTTGAAGATGATGATGAAACTAGATTATTACAAGATACTTTAATGGATGAATCTCAAGCACCTACTGATGAGCAAACGATGACAGAAGATGAAAAAAGAGTCCTACATGAACAACTCTCAAGCCTACCAGAAGGCGAAGAAAGGGTCCTACGATTATATTTCGGATTAGATAATAATAATCCAATGAATTTAGAAGAAATAGGAGCATATGTTGGAAGAACAAGAGAAAGAGTTAGACAAATTAAGGAAAAAGCACTTGGCAGACTGAGACATCCTGCAAAAGCAGGTATTTTAAAGCCTCTTTATGAGCCCTAAAGATTAACTTTATAAATCCTTAAAATCTTAATCCTAATATGGCTCAAGAAAAAATATCAATGCCTTCAGGAATTGGTGGATTAGTAAGATACTTTGACGATTACAAATCTAAAATAGAAATACCAGCTAAATTCTTCGTAGCTTTTGTTGTAGTAGTTATAATTTTTTATATCTTTATAACTTTTAACTAGAATTACCAACAATATCAGCAATTTCTCTTGAGTGTGCTTCAACAGAACTAATTAAAGAACGAACACCCTTAGAAGGATTATCACATGCTTCTTCTAAAGCTTCATAAGATTTATAATTTAACTTACAACTTAAGCCTTCACCATTTGTAACAGTTAAAAAAACAGAATCAGTAGCATCACGTTCAATTTCTCCAAATCTATACTCACTTAATTCTTCTAAGTCATCAATAGTTCTATTTCTACTACCTTTCGAATCTTTAATAATAACAGGATAATTCATTTTAAAAATAAAAAAAAGAATTTTGATGAAACTTTAGAAACCTTTTGGTGAAGGTTTTTCTAAAAGCTTCTATTCTTTCTTAGTCAATTCAATACACATACCAGCTGCAACAGTATTACCTGCATCCCTAATAGCAAAGCTACTCATCTGAGGAATTGTATCCTTAGATTCAATTACTAAAGGTTTTGTAGGTACAACTTTTACAACAGCAGCATCTCCATTTTTCAACATATCTGGATTTTCTTTCTTAACTTCTCCAGTTGCTGGATCTAATTGCTTTACTAATTCAGTTATAGTACAAGCAACTTGTGCTGTATGTATATGGAATACTGGCGTATATCCTGCAGTTAAAACTGTTGGATGATTTAACACAATTATTTGTGCAGTAAATTCTTTAGCTATTGAAGGTGGATTATCTGCTTTTCCTAAAACATCTCCCCTAGCAATATCTTTTTTACCTACACCTCTAACGTTAAATCCAACATTATCTCCAGGTTCAGCCATTTGAACTTGTTCGTGATGCATCTCTATAGTTTTACATTCACCCTCAACACCTTTACCTTCTCTACCAGGCATGAAAACTACTTTATCGCCAATCTTCATAACTCCAGTTTCGATTCTACCAACAGGTACAACACCAATTCCAGTGATGTTATATACATCTTGGATAGGTAATCTTAATGGTAATTCAGTAGGCTTATCAGGTTCAGTTAATTCATCCATTCTTTCCCTTAAAGTAGGTCCAGAATACCATGACATATTTTCAGATTTCTTGAAAACATTATCTCCAACTAAAGAAGCAATTGGTAAAAATGGTACTTCATCAGCTTTAAATCCAACAGAGCCTAGTAATGTAACTAATTTTTCTTTTAATCCGTTAAACTTAGCTTCATCATATTTAGCTGCATCCATCTTATTAATAGCAATAGTTAATTGCTTAACACCTAATGTTTTACATAAGAATAAATGTTCTTTAGTTTGCGGCTGTATATCAGTATCTGTAGCTGCAACAACTAACACAGCAGCATCTGCTTGAGATGTCCCAGTAATCATGTTTTTAATAAAATCCTTGTGGCCAGGTGCATCAATTATTGTAAATTCATATTTATCAGTAACAAATTTCTGATGACTTAAATCAATAGTAACTCCTCTTTCTCTTTCTTCTTTTAAATTATCCATAACGAAAGCGAACTCAAATCCTGCTTTTCCTAGTTCTTTTGCTTTCTCTTCTAATTTTCTTAATTCTTGTTCTGGTAATGCTCCAGAATCAAACATTAATCTTCCGACTGTAGTACTTTTTCCAGCATCTACATGTCCAATAAATACTAAATTAATATGTGGTTTTTCTTTTGCCATTTTTTTTCGTGAACGTTTCTTGTAAGAAAGGTTCTAATCCTCCTTTAAACTACTAAATTTAGTAAAATAGAGATTTATAAGCTTTTCGGTAGTTATCGAGAGGTAGTTACAGAATAATAAGGTTTAAAAACTGTAAATGCAAAAAAATAAATAAAATGGCACTGAACATTAGTAGGCGCATAAGTATAACAGAAAAAAGATTGGGAAAGTTTACAGATCTGAAGGAAGAATTTTCCAAAGGAGATTTTCATCGTTTAATGGATCCTAAATTTGATACAATAGAAGATGCGCTAGCTTATGAAAAATTAATAGGATATTATGGTTACGAACTCAATGATATTATTGGTCTAAGGGCAGGAGTTTGTCCAGAGCTAGAAGATGTAGTTCCCGAAGATCTAAGACAAGAAGCCGTTTCTCTAGTAGAAAAAAGTGGAGAACTTGCATCTAGTTCTGGAAATGATGAAGATTATTATAGAAAAAATCAACAAGAATACATAAAATTGTTTGAAAGGTGTGAAAATGCTGAAAAGAAATTACACCAGATACTATTAACTTATAAGGAAAACCCTCCAGAAAAAGAGTAATTTAAAACCTTATATAAAAAGTTAAAACTACAAATTACTCTTCAATTTTCATTCTTTTTCTTTGCTTAATTTATTTTATAACTTTAGCTTGTAATTCTGTAGGGAATTTCTCAAATCCTTGATCAACTAAGAAATGACTAAAATAGAAAACGTTTATAAACTATAGAATTTCTATAGAATACATGATAACAACAATCCAAATCCATGAAAAAGTAAAATCAGAACTTGAGTCAATCAAAAAACCAAAAGAAACTTATGAAGATGTTATAGTAAGACTTATAGATTCTGAAGAAAAACAAAAGAGAGAACAAGAAAAATTACTAATTGAAGGTTGTAAAGAAATGGCAAAGGATATGTTGGAAATTAACAAAGAATGGGAAGGAACTTTAACTGACGGTCTTGATAGAAATGAAAAATGGTAATTTAAAAAGAGGAGATATTCTTTTAGTTAATTTTGATCCTATTAGGGGTTCTGAACAGGGTTTAGTCAGACCTGCAATTGTAATCCAAAACGATATTTTAAACAAATTTAGTCCTTTGACTATTGTTGCACCTGTTACGTCAAAGATCTATGAAAAGGAATATCCTACAAATGTCTTTATTAAAAAAGAAGGGTCCAATCTTCAAAAGGACTCCACTATACTTCTAAATCAAATAAGAACAATAGACAAATCCAGAATAATAAAAAAATTATCAGTTTTGCCAATAGAGACTATGAAAAAAGTAAATAGATCTATTAAAGTTAGTCTAGATATAAACTAAAATTATTTTTGGCAAAGCTTTTTGTTAAAAAAGGTTTAGTCACTAAAAATTACTCTTCAATTTTCATACCTTTTCTTTCTTTAATTTGTTTAATAACTTTAGTTTGTAATTCTGTAGGTAATTTCTCAAATCCTTGATCAACTAAGAAGTGGCTTCCTCTTCCACCAGTAGCAGATCTCAAATCAGAAGTAAGACCAAACATTTCAGCTACAGGCAATTTAGCTTTAACAGTAATTCTACCCGCAGCTTGTTCCATATCTTGCAATTGTCCTCTTTTATTTTGAATTAATTTAGAAACTTCCCCAATATAATCTTCAGGAGCTTCAATTTGAATCGTTTGTAAAGGCTCAAACATAACAGCTCCAGCTTGATCCATAGCTCCTCTAATAGCATCTCTAATAGCAGGTAACATCTGAGCAGGACCCCTATGTATAGCATCCTCATGTAATTTACAATCCATTAATCTAACTAAAATTTTATTTCCAGGTTCTCTAGCCAAAGGACCAGCATTCATAACTTGTTCAAATCCATCAGCAACCATATCTATTATCTCCCCAATATGAACAATTCCTCTAGTATTATCAATTAACATATTTCCTTTATAAATTTGGAAAACTTTTCTAGCTTCTTTAGCATCCATTCCCAACTCAACAAATTTAGCCCAAATGGTTTGATCTTTTTTCTTAAATCTCATTTCAGGAAGTTCATTAGCTTTTATAGCATCATAAATCTCATCACTTAACGGCTCAACCTTAAAGATTAACACGTTATGTTTATTAGGACTTTTTCCTTCACATTCTCCACTTACTTTAGTTACAGTTTCCCTATAAACAACAAGCGGAGGGCTACTTTTTACATCCACACCTTTTTCAGTTTTAATTCTATTCTCAATAACTTCTAAATGCAATTCTCCCATACCATGTAACAAATGCTCTCCAGTCTCTTCATTAATTTCAACTTCAACAGTAGGATCTTCTTTGTTAACTTGTTTTAAAGTTTCAACCAATTTTGGTAAATCACTCGGCTTAGCCGCTTCAATAGCTTTAGTAACTACAGGCTCAAAAATATGTTTAATAGCTTCAAAGGGTTCCATTGGCTCTGTACTTACAGTTTCTCCAGCAAATGTATCTCTCAACCCCACTAACCCAACAATATTTCCAGCAGGTACATCATCTACTTGAATTCTAATTGCTCCTTTATACAAATTAATTTGTTGCAATCTAACATGTTTTTTAGCACCGTTCATATAAACATCCATACCTTGCTTCACAGTTCCAGAAAACAACCTACCTGCAGTAACCTCACCAGCATGTTTATCCATAACAATTTTAGTAGCAACAAAAGCAACGGGACCATCAGGATTACATTCAATTAAACTTTTTCCTAATTCACTTTCACTTTCTCCATGCCATATTTTAGGAATTCTATATTTTTGTGAATCAATAGGATTAGGATGATGTTTAACAGACATAGATAATACAACTTCATGTAAAGGAGCTTTTTTAGCTAATTCTTTTACTTCATCTTTTTCATAAGCATCTATAACATCTTTAAAACTAATATTATGCTTCTGCATATAATCAAAACTTAAAGCCCAATTATGGAAAGCAGAACCAAAAGCAACACTTCCATCTTGCACACTAACTCCCCATGTATCTTTAAATTCTTCAGGAGCAATTCCTTTTATGAACATATTAATCTCATTAATAATTCCAACTAATCTTTCTTGCATTGCTTCAGGTTTTAATTTTAATTCTTTAATTAGTCTATCAACTTTATTAATAAATAATACTGGCTTAACTCTCTCACCTAAAGATTGTTTTAAAACAGTTTCCGTCTGCGGCATAATACCTTCAACAGCACAAGCTAAAACTATAGCTCCATCAACAGCTCTCATAGCTCTAGTAACATCTCCACCAAAATCTACATGCCCAGGAGTATCAATTAAATTAATTAAAAAGTCCTCACCATTAACTTCATGGACCATATTAACATTAGCAGAATCAATAGTAATACCTCTAGCTTGTTCATCTTCATGAAAATCTAAAACTAATTGCTTTCCAGCTAACTCTTCAGAAATCATTCCAGCTCCTGCAAGTAAGTTATCAGAAAACGTGGTCTTGCCGTGATCAAAGCACTTTTGTAAGCCTTAACTTAACAAAATATATGCGCGCAAACACCAACATTTCTAATTTGCTTTGGTTGCTTCATTAAAGCTAATATTCTTTCTGTTGTTTTATCTTCTGCCATTGAAATAAAAGCAAAATTATACACTTTTAAAGCTTATGTAACTATTACAAAATAACAACAAATAGTTAAGTTTATAAATAAAGAAATCACTATTTTTCGTATGTCAAAAGAATTTGAAGAATACGGAAAGTGTTACGTTCTTTCTATGGGTAGAGAAGAAGCAAAGACAGTGATTAGACAAGAAGGGCGTTTTCTGCTAGAGGAAAATTTTGTATATGGTTTTGGAATATGTGAAAGAGATTCCTCAGAAGAATGGGAAAGGGTCGGAGCAGTTATAGAAGCCACCCCTTTAAGAGAGCGTGTAGTACTATTAGCCAAAGCAGACAGTGAATTAGAGAAGGTTGCTGACAAACTTAGCAAATAAAAAGAAAAGAAGCAGTATTCAAAATGAACCAAACATGCGATAGTTGCGGAATCACATATACAGTAAATGGAGAATTCCCAGAGGGATTAAAATGTATTTGCAAATCACAAGATTTCAAAGCACCAAAATAAAGAAATTTTTTATTTATTTTTTTATAACTTTACTTTTCTTAATAACTATAGTTTCAGCTTTAAAATAACAAAGTTAAAACATAACCAAAAACGCATCCTAAGGAAATAAAAGGCATAGCAGGATAAAATTTATTTTTCTGACTAAAATACAACAACAATCCTAAAGATATTGTAGTTCCTAATATTATCCATAAAGCTTCCCAACCTTGCATCTTAAAAATAACTCCAGTAAATAATAAAGGAAATCCCAAATCTCCTCCACCTAAAATAGCCATTTTATTTTTACCATAAGGAACTAATAACCCCGCAAACAATCTCAATTTAGTTTGAAACTTAGCCATTTTAATCATATGTTTAGATTTCCAAACAGCATACATATCATATAGAGAAATTAATAATAATAAAATAAACATAGTCTTCAAAGTTAAAATGGGAATAAATATTACAGCCAACCCACCATAAATAAATAATTCTGTAAAGTTATGTACATATACATTATCTTTAAACGTTTTTAAAAACGCAAACACTAAAGCAATTAAAACAGCAAACAATTGAATTGCAAAAGCATTAAACGCAATAGACATTGTAAACCAAACACTCAAGAAAAACCAAATTTTCCATAAAACTTTAGCCTCAAATTTTATTAAAACTAAAGCTAACAAAGTAGCTATTAATATACTAACAATAATTGCAACATAACTTCCCCTCTCCTCAACTTGAGGTCTTTCAATATCATAAGGAAGTGCATTCCAATTTTGTTTTTCAACTAAAACTTCCTCAATTACAATTTCTCCGTCTCTTAAAACCTCTTTACTCTCAACAACACTTTCAATAGTTACATATTGAGATATGACCCCCAACCCAGTTAGTTGAGTTAATAAAAATAAAAAAACTAAAATTATTGTAATCTTAAAAGTGTGCTTCATATATTTTAAAAATTAAAAGAAATAGATAAAGGTTTGGATTTTAACAACTAGTTTTACAGCTACCATCAGCACATTTTAAGTAACCAGGGCGACAAACTTCACTCCCGCAAGCCCCACTATATAACACTGTAGCCCCAGCCCTATCTGCCTTACAACGGTTACTATAAGTTATCCCATCTCTACCACAAACAGGTTCATAAACAGCTGTACAAACAGTATCATGGCAAACAGGATCTTTGCCAAATTCATCTGCAAATATAAAGAAGTCATCAAATCCGATAGCACCATCTTCATTCAAATCAACACTTCCATTATAGCCACTTTGTCCAATTGTTTTACCAAAACTATCAGCCAACATAAAGTAGTCAACAAAATTAACAACTCCATTTCTATTGAAATCAGCACAGTGTCTGATAGGATCAACAACACACCTAGGATTAGTTAAATCACTACTAATAGAATATCCAGCAGGACAACAAAATCCTGGGTCCTCAGGTATTTTTATTCCACATTCAACCCTACTTCTTTCACCAGTTTCTGCAACACCTCTTTCGGCTTGGAAAACTTGATGTCCAGTTACGTCCAAGACAGCACTACTAGTTAAATCAAAAACACTAAATCCTTCTATAAAATTAGTTTTAGAACTTCCATCTCCTTTACCAAAAGTAACAGGATAAGTAATCTCATTAAAACTATTGCCACCAGAATCTAAGATATTTATTTTCATACTTCCTCTACCGGCGTGTTTCCCTTTAACTCTTAGAACATATTCACAAACTCCATTATTATCACATCTAACTTGATTTTTAGAAACTTCTTCAAAAACTTCTACATCCCTATCTTTCAATTGAGAATACTCACAAGGACAATCCCCTCCACAAGAATAATCTCCAAAGTCAACTTCTCCAGGCATATCGGCCCTTCCATCATAACAAACAGGCGTTACACATTCTACATTTTTAGCACCAAAATGATCAGCGAATCTAAAGAAATCATCAAATCCAATAACATCAACACCATCATCTACAATCAAATTAACTCTTTCATTACTAGAATCAACAACATGTCCATAATGATCAGCAAATATAAAGAAATCATCAAAATCAACAGCACCATTTCCATCAAAATCAGGACAGCTTCCAGATCTTAATTGAGATTCTAGAGTATTAATAACAACATTTCCAACTACCCTATTTAATGTAGTAGTAGCATCTTCTTCAAATTTGACTCCAAAATTATATTGATTTAACAAAGCTCTAATTTCATTTCCAACTGTAGCTTTATCTCCTCCGGCAATTATTGAAAACATTTTTTCTTTTATTTGGTTATATCCTCCAACATTAACACAACTTCTAGAAACACCACTACAACTAGAACCTTCACAAAGAGGATATAAAGTACACCTAGAATCTTCCCTACATGCTTGATTGTTACCTTTAATGTCACATCGATCATAGCAGTTATTACCATTTATATTGCAAAAACCAGAAATACAAACATTAGCTGCAACAACACCATCTACAGAACAACTCTCACCAATTTCCTTATCTTTAGTAACATCTCTAACTATTGCATTCACCCTATCCAAGTCCGCTTGATTCCAACAATAACATTCTTCGTTACTTTTACACTCAAGGTTACCAAAAATTAAAAAATTATGTTCAATACCAAAAAGATCATCTGGTAATTTATCATGAGTAAAACAAGCCCCACTTTTCGAAAGGCTTTTACATTTATCAGTACATTGTGCAGACACACTTCCTGCAGGAATAGCAGTTTTAGTTAAACTAGAATCTCCTCTGCCTCCAGTATCTCCACCTCCAGAACTTGGTTCCCCACAACTAATTTCAGTAAAGAAAGCGCTGCCTCTAGAATTTTGTCTTCCAGAACGCATATAAATAGTTCCACCATGATTATTTGCGCCAGTAGAATCCTTATAACTAATAACATCTCCCCTTCCAATTTTCTTACAATATTCATTTGCAGCATCTCTTTTTCTACCGCAATCTGGGCTTCCACCAAAATCTTCATAACAAGCATCAATTAATTTCCCATTATGTCTAGGAGCAGTATCAAAAACTGTAGGAACAGCACATGCTCCACAATCAGCACTACATGAGTTACAATCTTCATCACCATTACAATCATTATCTCCACATGTCGGTTCAGGTTCTGGAGCTCCACCATATCCACACAATTCACATTCCCATTCTATTCCACCTTGACCATATCTTTCTTCAGTTATTGATCTACAACCATGATTTTGGATTAAATTCCTAACATCAGGCCAAGACCCCCAATTAAATGTTCCAGTTCCTCTACATTCATGATTGTCCTCTTGAAATTCATGAATATGTCTTATACAACCCCTAGAATCTGGTTGACAATTTTTTGGATTTGTACCTTCTAATCCTCTATTTTCTCCGCCTCCAGAGCTCCCACTCGTTTGTTGTTGTTGATTATTTCCTCCACCAGTTTGTTGCTGTTGCTGTTGTTGGTTTTCTCCACCGCCCCCACCAGAACTTCCAGAGGAACAACTAGTTACACCATTACCACCATCACAACATTCTCCTTCAAATAAACACCATTGAGCAGTTCCGCAAGTTACAGGTCTATGATCCCAGGAAGCAGTACCTTCCCCACAATTATTCCCTCTAAAAGCAGCTTCAACATCAGAACTTAAGCTAACAAAAACTAAAGCTACAAATATTAATAAAAATATTTTACTCAATCTCAACATCACAATTTCCTCCAGGACAAATAAATTTAACTCTTACTCCAAAAACATCATCAGTATCATAACCACTTAACAAGCTACCAACATTACCTTGATTCTCTAATAATCCACTATTAGAACTTATTTGAATAAAAGGACTTTCATTAGAATTTCTAGTTACAGTCCATCCTTTACCATCAGAATTACAAGTTTCAATGCCATCACCCCTCACACCACCAAAGTTCCTAGTCTCTCCACCTCTACAAACACAAACACTATTCTCATCTACATCACCATCACAATCATTATCTTTCTGATCCCAACAAATTTCCTCTCCTGGAAAGTTAGGATATCTATGAGCATCTTCATCATCACATTCTCCAGTTTTTTTACCTAATATAACACAAATGCCATGAGAAGTATAACCATCTTCATCTTTATCACAATAACTATTACAATCCAAATCTTTTTTCTCATCACAATTATTATCTATACCATCATAACCAGTATCTAAACTACAACTCTCAACAACTAAAGGATGTATATTAGGATCATCATCTCTACAATCCACACCACCAACATAATCTTCAGAATCAAAACCATCATTATCTCCATCAGCTTCTAAACTTCTATCAACACATCCACATTGTTGAGCAAATCTATCACTCCTAGGACCCAATTCCAAACCTAAAACATTATTCAAACAAATACCATCTGCAACATCAATTCCATCAACAACACAACCCGCAACTACTTCAGTACTAACAACTACTCCAGATTCTTTTATTCCAGCTTCAACAACCCTTCCAGAACTAGGAACATAACACTCTCCTAATTTTCCCTCACATTCAGCAATATTTTCATTAGTACAACATAATGTTGCTCCAGGACATCCACATCCAAAAGCGCCTCCACAAAGAGGAGTCTCAACACCAAGCACACATTTAAGAGGTTTATCATTATTATCATTGGTAACAGCAGAATAACATTGTCCATCTTTTACATATTCTCCATTATATTCACAACTAAACAAATCACCCAAATCTAAATCAAAAGATTTAGTAATCCTATCTTCACTTTCAAGAGGAGTTATAGTAAAAGTATAACTTCCAGGTTGATATATATTAACATCAGAAAAACTAACAATTTTAGATCTAGGTCCATCACAAATTCCTCCAGCACAATTACTAAAGTCAGCTCTCTGAGTTTCTCCATTAACAATAAATTCAATAATATTGGAATAAGAATCACTACTACTAACTTTGATTGTGACAAAACCTCTATTAACTTCAAATTCAACATCATTATCTTCTAAAGAAACAACTAAAGGGATTAACAATAAAACTATTAAGATTAAACCTTTTTTCAACCATACCACCTCTTCATTTTAAATCATTCTTCATATTTAAACTTTACCACAATTTTCTGCATGTAAAGAAACTTTATAATCATTACAATAAACATCTTCATCCCCAATAAAAAATCTAGGAACAAATTCTACGCTTTCAACAGGTTTAGGAATCTCTTCTCCAAATAATCCCGGTTCAGTTTGTTTAAATATATTAACAATCCTACTTTCATAAGCCTCTAATTCAATATCTTTAACAGAAGTTATTGTAGCCTCCACACCTTCAGTAATATCTGCTTCTTTATCTCTAACTGTCACATCTTCAGGTCCAATCAATCTAGCAGCAAAAGCTTCCTTTACATCAACATTTCCATCATTAGTAACCTTAACTTGAACAATCCCAGAATCAGAACCATCCTCTTTAGGAACACAAAAAGCTTTTTCAATTTTAAAATTAAAATCTCTACAAGCTGATAATTTCTCACTAATTATAGTAGCTTCATCCGAAACTTCTGAAGTTTTACTTCCAATCCAATTAAAAATAAATCCGGAAACAACAACAACTAAAGCAACTAATAATACAACACCAATCAATGCACTCATTCCTTTTTTCATTTTTTTCTTAATATTAAATAAGCGATAACCAATAATATAACCAATGCAGATATTATATATAAATTATTATCATTTTTAGGAGAACAGTCTTGTGGACAATTCCTAGAATTTTCACCCAAGTCACATAGATCATTATAATTGCAAATTTGTTTTAACTCAATTTCAGGTTCTTTTTCGATGACTCCAAATTGTTTTTTGAGAGTTTTAGTCTTAAATCCCTTACTAGATACAGTTATTTCCAAATTATGAGTTCCTAATTGAGTCGTAGAGATTGCAACTGGAAGTGTAAATTCTTTAATAATTCTATCAGGAAATATTAGTTTAACCTCGGTATCAGGAGAAAAAACATTGGCAATATAATCCACATAAACATCCTCTCCCAAAATAAAATTTTTAGATTTAACTTCACAAGAAATGTCTTCGCAAATTTCAGCTTCAAGATCTATGTCTTCTAAAGCCCCCTCTACAGTAAAATAAAATTTTTTATCAATGGCTGGACCCCCATCAACATTAATCCTATCATTTCCTCCTTCATCTTTTGAAACAAAAAGAAGCATATCATCAATAGGTTCGTCAGACTCTAATCTCATAGTAATTCTAAATTCTTCTCCTCTATCTACAGTTTCTGGGTTTATTTCAACATCAAAAAAACTAACATCTATCGGTCTGTCACAAATAGAAAAGGAATCATGATAAAAATTAAAACCTTTTTCCACAAGCTCTCCCAAATAATTCTTTTCACAAGAAGTCCCTACATTTCCCTTATAGTAATCAGAATTTCTGAACTGGGTTATGAATCTCTGACTAGTCTCAAGTAATTCAATTTCATCACTACCAATTAAAAGTCTATTATCTTCACAATTTTTCCCAAAGAACAAATAATTTCTAGAAGCGCTAAGTTCAATTTCTTCATCATCAAACAAATTTTTTCCAGGAGCGCAAATATTTCCAAATTCGTTACACTCTCCCAGTAAAACACCATCACAATAGAAATCATCAATATTAGAACTAACTAAAGGTATAACTAACAAAAATACTAATAATACCAAACCTCTTTTCATAATCAATTCAAACATTAAAAACTATAAAAGTGTTACCAAAAAATATATAAAACAATTAACCATTAGTAATAACATAAAAGATGGTGAACCAGATAGAAATAAAGGATTTAACTAAGAAGTTTGGCAAACATCTAGTTCTCGATAATATTAATTTATCAATTCCCCAACAAAAAATTTTTGGAATAATAGGAGAATCAGGATCTGGAAAAACAACTTTGTTAAAAACTATTGTAGGGTTCTGGAAATCAGACAAAGGAAGAATAGATTTTGAAGGAAGAGACTTAGAAAAAAACACTAAATTCATAAGACAAATAGTAGGATTCGCAACTCAAGACGACGCTGTATATCCAAAATTAACAGTTGAAGAAAATTTAGAATATTTCGGTTCTTTAAGTAACGTTCCAAGAGGAACTCTAAAAAATAATATTGAAAAAGTTTTAAATTTTGTAGAATTAGAATTCGCAAAAAATGAATTAGCTCAAAATCTGTCTGGAGGAATGCAAAGAAGATTGGATATCGCATGTTCTTTAATTCACAACCCAAGAATTTTAATTCTAGATGAACCAACAGAAGACTTAGACCCTTTACTAAGAAGGGATATTATGAAATTAATAAAAAAAATTAATTCAGATTCTACAACAGTTATTATTACCTCTCATTTATTAGATGAAACAGAAGAATTATGTGATGAAATAGCAATTCTACACCAAGGAAAAGTTGTAAAACAAGGATCTCCAGAACAACTAAGAACCTCATTCTCAAAATTAGAAGAAATTCATTTAAGATTACAATCAAGAAAATATACTAATATCATAAACAAACTAAAAAAACACAAAAAGAAAGTATCAACAATAAAAGTAGAATCTGGAAAACTAGTAGTCCATGCAAAATCAGCAGAACCAGTTTTACTAGAAATTCTAAGAATGGTAGACAGATCAAAAGAAAAATTAATCGAAGTAGATGTAAGAAAAGCTTCTCTAGGAGAAGTTTTTGAAAGTGTAATCAAAAAAAATGCTTAAACTACTAACAATAATAAAAAAGAATTTTAAGATATTGATTAGATCAAAATCCTCAGCTTTAATTATTTTACTTGGTCCTTTACTATTAATTTTACTAGTAGGAAGTGCATTCAACACATCAACATTCTCAGATATAACAATAGGAACTTACTCAGGAGAATATAATGATTTAACTAACTCAATCTTAACTAAATTAGAAGATGATAGTTATAAAGTCATAAGATTAGAGGACAAAGAAAGATGTATAGAAGGTGTAAAAACCTCAAATGTTCATATTTGTTCTATCTTCCCAGATAATTTAAACGTTAATGCAAATGAAGATATAGAATTATATGTAGACCAATCAAGAGTCAACCTAGTTTTCGCAATTAGAGGAGCAATTACTTCTATAGTCGCAGAAAAATCAACAGAATTAAGTAAAGATCTAACAGGAATCATAACATCGCAATTATCCAAAACAAATGAAGAAATAAAGGCAAATAGAAATTCTATAGCAAACATAAAAATTGCTAACAACAAACTAAGAACAGATTTATCTAATGTGGAAGGAGATATAATAAGTATGGGAGTGAACTTCTCAGAAATATCAATAATATCTGATGAAATAAGAAAAGAAACATTAGATCTAAGAAACGATTTTAACGGATCAAGACAAATAAATACAATTGAAGATCTATCTGTCGCATTAAAAGCAGAAGTAAAACAATTTGAAGATTTAACATCTAAAAAATCAGATGTCTTAAATAAATTCTCAAATTTAAAATCAAGAATTTCAGATTCAAATTTAGAATTACAAAATATAAGAGATTCAGACGATTCGATCATAGCAAAAATAGAAGCTATAGAAGTAACAGATGTAGACTCAATAGTAAGCCCAATTAAAACAGTAACAAAACCAATAACAAGAGAAGAATCTCATATTAATTTCTTATTCCCAACTTTAATAATGATGGTAGTTATGTTTGTTTCATTATTATTATCATCTATAACAGTCATAAGAGAAAAAATCTCAAGAGCTTACTTCAGAAATTATATCTCACCAACAAGCAGTGTTACATTTATCTTCGCAACTTACTTAACAAATATCTTAATCGTAATAATACAACTAATAATTGTATTAGGCGTAATGATCTCAATTAATCCTACTTTAGCATCAACCCTAGCAAATGTCTCAATAGCGCTACTACTAATCACAACAACTTTTATTCTACTAGGAATGATCGTAGGTTATGTATTCTCATCCGAAGAAACTTCAACTATTGGATCTATTTCACTAGGAACTATTTTGTTATTCTTCTCAAACACAATAATACCTCTAGAAACATTACCTCCCGGAATAAAGCAAATAACAAATTATAATATTTTTGTAGTAGGAGAATCTATCTTAAGAAAAATAATTTTATTCGAATCTACATTAAAAGGAATCTCAAGAGAAATAATAATTTTATTATCTTACATAGTAATTTTCATCTTAGTTATAACTATTATATATAGGGTAAGTTCAGAATTTTATAACATTAGAAAACATATGAGTGGTAAATAAGATATATAATACACAAATATTTAAATAAAAATATTAAAAACTTTAAAATATGACAAATGCAGAAAAAAAGAGGTTGGTTCAAGAGAGTAAAGAAAGAGTAAAGAAAATAGATGCAAGAGCTCAAAAAGCAATTAAACGTTTAAACATTTTATTGTGAATCGTCACCTTTTACTTCTAAATTAGATACATGTTTATACTCCTCTAATAAACTATGGTAGTCCATTGTCAATTTCATATTCTCTAACTTTACTTCTTTATTTTTACTATCCAACATAGTCTTTTGAATAGAAATTGTAGTTATGACGAATATAGCGAAAACACCCACAACCATAGAAGGATAATTTGGATATTTAAATATATAAAACAGCAAAAGTAATTGTTCCAAAAGATACAAACAAAGAAAAAATATATCGAACAAAGTGTAATTGTTATGATAAAAGTTCCTACAGTTCCACCAGAATCTATGTGTTATAAAGAATAATTTTCCATTGAATGAATTAGGAACTCTCATATAATTAAAAATGAATATATGTTTTATAACAATTATTAAGATTTAAAACAATAGTTATTTATATTACATTTAATTAAATCAAACTATGAAAGTAACACCTTGGGAAGTCTCAGGAAAAATAGATTATAATAAATTAATAGATCAGTTCGGTGTTAAACCATTTAATTTTGCTTTACCAAAAAAACTACAAGATAATTTATTATTTAGAAGAAATATTATTTTTGCACATAGGGATTTTGAAAGAATTCTAGACTGTATTAAAAACAAAAAGAAATTCGTAATGATGACAGGCCTAATGCCATCTGGAAAATTCCATTTGGGCCATAAAATGCTAGCAGATCAAATAATCCTATACCAAAAATTAGGAGCAAAAATATATTTAACAGTAGCAGATGTAGAAGCTTACAATTCAAGAAATACAAATATAGATGAACTAAAAAAAATAGCAATTGAAGAATATTTAACTAATTATATAGCATTAGGATTAAAAAAGAAAAACTTAGATTTCTATTTCCAATCAAAAAGATCCAAAGATGGGAAAAAATCAAATGCATTCTACAATTTAGCAGCGATAGCAGCAAGACATGCAACTTTCAACGAATTCAGATCTATCTACGGAGATATAACCCCAGCTAAAATGTCTTCTTCATTACTACAAACCGCAGATATGTTACACCCCCAACTAGAAGAGTTCGAAGGACCAATCCCAACTCTAGTCCCAGTAGGAATTGATCAAGACCCACATTTAAAAATTTCAAGAGATATTTCTCAAAGAATTAAATTCCACAACTTCACCCAATTATCTTCAACTTATCACACTTTCCTTCCAGGATTATCATCTGAAAAAATGTCATCTTCAGATCCAAATTCATACATCGCATTAACAGATTCAGAAGAAACTGTAACAAATAAAATAAAAAAATACGCTTTCAGTGGAGGTCAACCAACTTTAAAAGAACATAAAGAAAAGGGAGGCAACCCAGACATTGATACATCTTTCATCCTACTAAAATATTTCTTCGAACCAAATGACAAAAAATTACAAACACTACATGATAGATATTCCTCAGGTTCATTATTAACTTCAGATTTAAAAGATATTACAATAACTAAAATTAATTCTTTCCTAAAAACACATCAAAAAAAAAGAGAAAAAGCAAAGAGCCAAATAAACAGCTACCTTAACTAAATTCCAATAACATTTGTTCTAATTTAAAACTATAAAGTTCATTTATTATTTTATCAACATCTTCTTCAACAACAGGAATCTTCAGAACACCATTAACAATTTTACAACTCAACTCCATAGCAAATTCAGATCTATCATTATTAACTAAAAAATATATTTTATCTCCAATTTTTTTATTTCTTAACGTTTCCAAAAGAACTTCATCTTCTCCACCCCATTTTTCAAAAGTTTTGTCCCAAAGAACAATGTCATAATCAATAGGCATAGAATCTACTTCAGAATAATTCCTAGCATGCTCATAGTCATAAAGAAATTTTTGTTTAATCCCCAAAGGAAGATAACCATTAGAAATTCCAAGAATTTTGATTTTCCTAGGCATTTAATCAGGAACCTAATTCAGGAGAAATACCCACTCTCTTTTTCAATTCAACAATATCTTTTTCATATTCAGAACCTTCACCAGTTCTAAGTTCTTTCAAAAAACCACTCGCATCATATCTTCCAAGTTTTTCCCACTCTTCCATAACTCTCTCTTCTACAAATTCTGTTAAAATTAACATTCTAGATTTAGAATCAGTTATAGTTTTATACAATTCACTCATTTTTTTCTTCACCATCAGGAACTTTTGAAAGGAACATTCTTTCAGCCATGTAATTAAGACGATCCATACCATAAGTATTGATAGCTCTTACCAACTCATCCTTAGCAATTTCAGGATGTTCTTCAAGATAGTCTATAATTTCGCCAAGTGCTTCATTATAGATTCTAAGATTTTCTATCAATGTTTGCCTAGATTGTCTTTCGGAAAGAGGATCTAAAACCAATAATCCTGTCAAATCCAAATCATCTATCTCAACCATCTCATTCAAAACTTGATAAAATCCGTTTTCTTCCATTTTACATTCCCATTGGAGGCATTCCAGGTGGCATACCCATATCTTTTGAAGAACCATTGCTTCCACCGGCGATTACATCATCTATTCTAAGAATCAATTCAGTAACTTCTGAAGCAGATTTAACAGCTTGTGTTTTAATTTTAAGAGGCTCTAAAACTCCAACTTCCCAACTATCAACAACACTACCTTTAAACACATCAATACCAGCCCATTTAGAACCATTCTCATGACTTGATTTCAATTCGGTCAACATATCTATAGGGTCAAGTCCAGCATTCTCAGCTAAAGTTCTAGGAATAACTTCCAAAGCTTCAGCAAAGGCATTAACTGCTAATTGTTCCCTACCACTTAACCTACCACTATATTCTCTCAATAACCTAGCAACTTCAATCTCAATAGAACCAGCACCAGCTACGATTTTCCCATCAACTAAAGAAGCATGCACATCACCTAAAGCATCGGTAACTGCTCTTTCAACTTCATCAACAACATGTTTACTTCCCCCTTTTATCATTATAGTTACACTTTTAGGATTCTTACAATCTCTAACATAAGTCATTTCCTCATCACCAATTTTCAACTCTTCAACAACTCCAGCATAACCCAAGTCATCAGAAGATAACTCATTAACATTAGTAACAACTTTAGCACCTGTAGCTCTTGATAATTTGTCCATATCACTTTTCTTAACTCTTCTAACTGCATATATATTATTCTTAGCTAAAAAATATTGAGCAACATCATCTATTCCTTTTTGAGAAATAACAACATTAGCACCAGAAGCAACAACACTATCAACCATTTTCCTCAACATCTCTTCTTCTTTATCTAAAAATCCTTGCAACTTCTCAGGATCACTAATACTTACTTTAGCATCTATCTCAGTACTTTTAATTTCAATAGCAGAATCTAATAATGCAACTTTAGCTTCATTAACTTTAGCAGGCATTCCAGTATGAATTCTTTCCTTATCTAATACAATACCTTTTATCAATTCAGAATCTTGTATTCCTCCTCCAACTTTCTTCTCAATTTTAATATCATCTAAATTAATATTTTCATTATATATTTCCTTAACAGCTTTAACTATAATCTCAGCTAAAACTTCTTTAGCATTTTCAGCGCCTTTTCCAGTCATAGCAGTCATAGCTATTTGTTTTAGTAAAGAATCATCTTCTAATTTAATATCTTGACCTAAAGAATTTAATATTTCTTGACATTTCTCAGCACCCAATCTATAACCTTTAGTAATAACAGTAGGATGAATATTTTTATCTAATAAATCTTCAGCATTTTTCAATAATTCTCCAGCCAAAACAACTGCTGTAGTAGTACCATCACCAATCTCATCTTCTTGCGTTTTAGCAATTTCAACAATCATCTTAGCGGCAGGGTGTTCTATCTGCATTTCTTCTAATATAGTAACTCCATCATTAGAAACAATAACATCTCCCAAATTATCCACCAACATTTTATCCATCCCCTTAGGACCTAAAGTAGTTCTAACAGTCTCGGCAACAGCTTTAGCAGCCATTATATTGTTCTTTTGAGCGTCCCTTCCAGTAGTTCTTTGAGTACCTTCTGGTAAAATAAATATTGGTTGTAAATTTTGTGTCATTTTAACTCCCCTATCTAATTCTGTTAAAATCTTGTTTAAAAACCTTTTCTTTTTTTGGTGAAGCTTTTTTCTTAAAAAAGGTTCTAGGGTTCAAAAAAGCTTATATAGTAAAATACATTATGAAAAACAATGTCAGAAGAATGGGAAGTTACTGAAGAAGGAACCTTGATGATCAAACAAAACGCCGCATTCAACTTAAGAAAATTGTATGCAATCTTCCAAACTTTTGCAGAGGAAAATGACTATTTCTTCAATGAAAAAAACTTCACCAGAAAAGATAAATCAGATGGGTCAGAATTCCAAATAGAATGGGATTTACAAAGAAAAGTAACTCCTTTCATTAGGTTCAAAATTACAACAGAAATTTGGACATTAAGAACAAAAGAAATAAGCAAAGACGAATTTAAAGGAGAATTAGAAATGAACTTTGATTCTTTAATGGAAATGGATTGGCAAGAAAGATGGGAAGCAAATGCTTTCACAAAATTCTTAAGAAGAATTTATATCTACTACTTCAAAAAACAATATTTCAATGAGTACGCAGGAAAATTATGGGAAGAAGTTTATGATCTTCACGCAAGAACAAAAGCAGTCCTAAATCAATTCCAACTAGAGTAAGATTTTCCGTTAACGCTTTTATAAAAAAGTTTTTTTGGTTAAACTTTTTGTTAAAAAAGGTTATGTATCTAAAAAACCAAAACTTATATATTTAACAAGATACAATTAAAGTATATGCCAGAAACTAATATCATAGTCAAAAACCTAAAAATAAAACAAAGAGCAACATTTGATATGGGTGAATTGTACAAAGTAATGTTTCGTTGGTTCTCAAGAAATAACTACGATTTCCAAGAAAAAGAATATCTAGAAAAAGCAATGGGAGACGGTTCAGCAAAGCAATTAGAAATAGCTTGGCGAGCGAGGAAGAAAATCTCAGATTATTTTAGGTTCGATATCAAAGTAAAATTCTTGATAATAGGTCTAAAAAGTACAGAAATAGAAGTAGGAGATGTAAAGAGAAAAACAAATGAAGGTGATTTAGAAATGAGATTTGATGCAGTTATAGTAAGCGACTATGAAGGAAAATATGAAGGAAATCCAGTAACTAAATTTTTCAAAGATATATATAACCACTATATCATTAAATCGAGAATTGAAAATTATGAAACTCAAATACATGAAGAAGTTTATGAACTATTAGCAGAAATAAAATCTTTCTTAAACTTATTTAAATTCCAAGAAGTAAAAGCCGAAGAATAATTTTTGGTAAAGCTTTTCATTCAAATCTTTGATTTTAATGATTGTTCAACAAGTTGAACATTTTGTTAAAAAAGGTTTTGTAGCCAAAACTCATTTAAAATAACTAAACCATTTTTCTTTAGTAACTTTTTCAATGAAAACATAAAGTTTCCTACCTAGTTTATCCACTTCTTCATTCATCTCTTCATAATCTTTAATATTTATATATTTTAAATCCTTACTCAACATTAACAGCACTTCTAATTCTCTACAACTACCATAAGCATATCTTAAAAATTGTAAAAAGCTATTTTTTGTATGTCTACTACAACCTTCAGCGATATTAAGGGGGATGCTCGAACTAGCCCTTCTTATTTGAGAAATAAAATTATTTAATTCATGATCTGGAAAGTTCTCAGTCAATTTATAAAATCTTAGAGTTAAATCATAACCCAATTTCCAAACTTCTAAAGTTTTAAAATTTCTCGCCATTTTTCCTTTTTAATGAAACTTTTTTTAAAAGTTTCTTTCTTAGTGAACTTTCTTTTCCAAAGAAAGTTCTTTTCCTAAAAGGGTTCTATAGGAAACTTTATATACAGAACTTTTTATAAATTTTTTTAATGAAGAGAAGTTCAAGACGTTGGAAGAAAAAAGGTCAAATGAGATGGAAGTGGCAAAGAAAGAGAATGAAAAAAGAAAAGGCCAAGAGAAAGAATAAATAATTCTAATTTTATATTCAACAAATTTTCTTAATGACGACTTTTTGATGAAGGTTTTTCTAAAAGCTTCTATGTGTGCAACAAATCTAAACTGGCAACAATCTTACCACTGAAAAAGATCTTTACACAATTCTATAACAGAAAGATTTATATAGAGAAATTTAGTCTAATTTTTTTGATGAATTAATGACTACTTTATTTTGTATAAAGTACGAAATAAGCCACCAATAATAAGATACAAATTTTATATGCGATCGAAACAATAATTCCCGTTGATTCTGCGGGAGATTGCTGCTATTGGGATTCGACTTAACCATGCAAGTTAGGGGTTTCTTTTAGAAACACCGGCAGACCGCTCAGTAACACGTCGATAACCTACCTTTAGATTCAGAATAACCTTGGGAAACTGAGGCTAAATCTGAATAAAAGATATATACAGGAATGTATTTTCTTTCAAAAGCAATGTCTAAAGATGGGTCGGCGCCTGATTAGGCAGTTGGCGAGGTAAAGGCTCACCAAACCTTTGATCAGTAGGGGTCTTGAGAGAGATAGCCCCGAGAAGGACACTGAGACACTGGTCCTAGCCCTAAGGGGTGCAGCAGGTG
>NZBI01000003.1 GCA_002687825.1 Nanobdellota archaeon | reverse complement strand
TCCCATCTAAAGTATCAACTTTCACAATCCCGCCTAAAATAGCCTTACTTAACGGAATAGAAGTTTCCATATGGATGTCATTATCCTCTCTCCTAAATAGCTCATGAGGTTTTACATAAACAGTAACATACAGGTCCCCCGGATGTTTACCTTCTCTATTAACTTCCCCTTCATTTGAAATTCTAATTTGATTACCATTATCAACTCCAGCTGGAATTTTTACCTTTAACTCTTTAATATTAGAAGTTAATTTACTTCCACTACATTCTTTACAAGGATTTTTAATCTTCTCACCAGTACCACCACATTCTCTACAACCAATAATTTGCTGCATCATCCCAAAAATACTCTGATGAACTTTCTTAACTTGTCCACTACCATCACAAACATCACATCTTTCAACTTTTCCATCCTTACTTCCACTACCTTTACATTCCCCACAAGCTTCTGTTCTAGGAAAACTAATTTCTTTCTCAATACCAAAAGCAGCTTCTTCAAATTCAATTTCCATCTCATAATTTAGATCACTACCTCTTTGCTCCCTTCTACCACCATGTTGTCCACCAAAGAACTGATCAAAAATACTACCTCCTTGACCTCCTCCAAATAAATCAGAAAAAATATCTTGAAAATTAGCCCCTCTAAAAATATCTTCTTGACTAAATCTTTGATCAAAAGCTTGATGTCCAAACTGATCATATTGACTTTTCTTAGAATCATCACTTAAAACAGCATAAGCTTCAGAAATTTTCTTAAACTCCTCAGCATTCCCGCCTCTATCTGGATGATGTTTAAGCGCTAGTTTCTTGTAAGCTTTTTTAATTTCTTCCTTACTAGCTTCTTTATTCACTCCTAATAATTCGTAATAGTCTTCTTGTGTCATCTTCTTTTTCCTGATTAAAAGCAAATTCTCCCCAATTAAGTCTCTCCTTATCCTCTTCGCTTAACAAAACCCTCAAATAATGTCCATTTGGTTGTAAAGTTACATCCATTCTTCCTAACCTAGAATCTAAACCTACCCTAGTACTAGTATTATTCATATTAACATGAGTTATTCTTCCACTAAAAAATCTCTGTCTGTCTAAACTATTCTCATCCAACCCCAAATAATATCTTTCTACATCATCAGATAAATGAATTAAACGCATTCCATAATCTTCAACAGTAAGATGTATAGGATCATCATTTACTAATCCCCTAAGACCTTTGTCATCCCTCCTTCTCACCATACTTAAAGGAACATATACCCTTCCCTTATCAGTCTTAGTAAAATACTCATCTCCATAAAAGACCACATCATAGTCTACCTCACTGTGTTGCATCTACTTTACCTCATCAAACTTTTCCATACTCTTTTATAGCATGGGATTGACGTTCCTTTACTGAAGCATAAACAAAACTTCTATTTGCACCAAGTAATTGTCTATCATTTGCCATAGCATAATCAACAAATCTGCCTAAATCTTCTTCAGTAAAACCTAAAAAAACATCTAAAGCTGTCTCACCTTCTAATCCAGTATGTTCTTCTAAATGTTTTTGCAATTTACCATTACTTAAAACAAAACCATTTCCATTACTTTTTATCGGCATTTTCTTCTTTCTCCTTAACTACCTCTCCTTCAACAACGTCTTCTTTCTTAGCTTCAGATTTGCCATTTTTCTGAGGTTCTTTAGCTGCTTGCTCTTTTTGAGCTTTAGCTGCAGCTTCTTGATACATCTTCGCACCAATTTCCTGAGCTGTCTTAGAAACTTCTTCTAATTTTGCTTTAATCTTAGCAACATCATCAGTTTTAATTTCTTCTTTCAACTCATTCATACTTTTTTCTAATTTCTCCTTAACTTCTTTATCCACTTTATCTCCATTTTCTTTTAACATTTTCTCAGTGTTAAAAACTAGAGATTCAGCTTCATTCTTAACTTCAATACCTTCTCTTTTTTGTTTATCAGCTTCAGCATTTTCCTCAGCTTCTTTCATCATTTTTTCAACTTCTTTCTCATCTAAATTAGTTGAATCTTTGATAGTTACTGATTGTTCTTTTCCAGTTCCTTTATCTACAGCTTTAACATTTACAATACCATTCGCATCGATGTCAAAAGTAACTTCAATTTGCGGAACTCCTCTAGGAGCTGGAGGAATACCTTCCAACATAAATCTACCTACAGATTTATTATCAGAAGCCATTTCTCTTTCACCTTGCAGCACATTAATGTCTACACTAGGTTGATTATCTGCAGCTGTACTAAAGATCTGACTTTTTTTAGATGGAATTGTAGTATTTCTTTCTATTAAAGGTGTTTTCACTCCACCTAAAGTTTCAATACCTAAAGTAAGCGGCGTTACATCTAACAATAAAACATCTTTAACATCTCCACTTAAAACTCCAGCTTGAACTCCAGCACCTAAAGCAACAGCTTCATCAGGATGAACACTTTTATCAGATTCTTTGCCCATAATTTCTTTAACTAAATTTTGAACAGCAGGAATTCTAGTACTTCCACCAACTAAGATTACTTTATTTACATCTTTAGCTTCTAACTTAGCATCTTTAAGAGCTTGTAAAGTAGGTTTTTTTAGTCTATCTAGAACATCTGACATTAATTCTTCTAATTTACTTCTACTTAGCTCAATGTCTAAATGTTTTGGACCATTAGCATCTGAAGTAACAAAAGGTAGATTAATTTGTGTTGTAGCAGAACCACTTAATTCAATTTTAGCTTTTTCTGCAGCATCTTTCAATCTTTGTGCAGCTGTAGCATCTTCTCTTAAATCAATTCCATTACTATTTTTAAAATCTTCAGCAATAAAATCAATTATTTTCTCATCCACATCATCTCCACCTAGTTTATTATCTCCAGATGTAGATTTAACTTCAAATACTCCATCCCCTAATTCTAATATAGATACATCAAAAGTACCTCCACCAAAATCAAAAACTAAAACTTTATTCTCATCGCTTTTATCTAAACCATAAGCTAATGAAGCAGCAGTAGGCTCATTTACAATTCTTTTTACATCAAAACCTGCAATCTTTCCAGCATTTTTAGTTGCATTTCTTTGTGCATCATTAAAGTAAGCAGGAACTGTAATTACAACATCTTTAATCTCTTCACCCAAAAAACTTTCAGCATCTTTTTTCAATTTTTGTAGAACATAAGCAGATATCTGCTCCGGCGTATAATCTTTCCCATCAACTTTTATCTTCTCATCTGTTCCCATTAATCTCTTTACACTTCTAATGGTGTTATTAGGATTAGCAATTGCTTGTCTTCTAGCAACTTCTCCTACAATTATCTCTCCGTCTTTAATACTAACTACAGATGGCGTAGTATTACTTCCTTCTGAATTTTGAATTATCTTCGGCTTTCCAGCTTCTAAAAAAGAAACAGCACTAAATGTTGTTCCTAAATCTATTCCTATTGTTTTTGTCATTTTATTTTCCCCCTGTAGCTTCTTCAGCCACATCTAATTTTTCTTTTATTTGATTAAGTCGTTCAGCAAGAGATTCTGTTGTTTCATCAACAATTGCTACATCTCCTAAATCATAAACGCTTCTAGCATAGTTTCCTAAATCTCGACAAGCTTCTTCTAGTACACCATGTGTTTCATCATTTACATCTCCAAATTTTCCCTTATTAACTTCAGCAAGAAATTGGCGATAATCTCCAAATAATTCTTCATATTTTTCAGTTCTATCCATTTTAGTTTCCCCCAACAGCTTTTATAGCTGCATTTATGTCACCTATTTTTTTTAAAAGTGTCAATCTACTATAATCGCAATCACCATTATGCCCATAATATCTATAGGTAGTATGTAAATCCACCATAGGACCTCTAATAGATGGATGGTTTCCCATTCCTTTCTCTCTTACTTCTCTAACTACAGTTTGATATTTTTCTTCTAAACTCATTCTTTTCCTCCAACTTTAACTTTACTCGCTCTAATTATTTTATCATTAAAAGTAAATCCATTTTGAACTATTTCCATTATTTTATTTTCTTTACCTTCTATTTTCTCAACAGCTTCATGTTTTTCAGGATCAAATTCATCATTTTCACTAATTTTTTTAACCCCATTCTTCTCTAAAACATCTAAAAACTGTTTATGTACTAGTTTAACACCTTCATCATCTACAACTTTCAAAGCTAATTCCATATTATCTATAACATCAAGCAAGTTTACAACAAATCCTTCAATTTTATAGTTAGAATATGCTTCTTTTTCTTTCTCTACTCTTGCCTTAAAATTAACAAAATCCGCTTGGATTCTTTTTACATCTTCTATTAAATCTTGCTTCTTAGCCTCTGTAGATTGCTTTTTAGATTTTTTCATTTAACCCCCCGGTCAACTTTGAATAAACAAAAAATTATTTTTTTCGTTGATTTTAAGTCAACAAGAAACTTTATAAAGCTATCGGTTAACACTATAAATATGTTCAGAAGAATAATGATAGTAAGGAAATCTCTTCCGAAACTAGAAAGAGATGAAGAATTACAGTGGATTTCTAACTCTTTAGGGTTATTTAATAGTGATAGAGACAAAGAAAAATCATGTTACAGAGTATTTGTACAACTAGTAAAAGAACAAAAACCACTAAAATCAGATGATATAGCTTTAAATTCTAGATTAAGTAGAGGAACTGTTGTCTTCCACTTAAATAAATTAATAGATTCAGGTTTAGTAATAACTGAAGATAATAAATACAAATTAAGGGAAAAAAAGATAAGTTCTATAATAAAAAAAATCAGAAAAGATTTAACTCAACAATTAAAAGAAATAGAAGAAATAGCTAAAGATTTTGAAACTAAACTTTAAACTTCCTTCCTAATTTTTTCATATTCATCTCTATTTAGCTTTATCTGTTTTAAAATCTCTCTAAGTAATCCTATTCCAATTTTTTCATTAGAATGTACTGGAACTACAGTCCTTCTACCATCACTATGCCTATATCTGATATGACTCCCCTTTCCGTAAATTTTTTCAAAACCTAATTTCTCTAAAATTTTACATAATTTTTTTCCAGAAATAGGCAAAAGCCTCATCTTTCAATTTGTACTTGTTGAACACCAACGAATTCCAAAGGTTCTATTTCTTCTTTATCTGCTTCTAAACAAACTTCAATAGATTCTTTTACTCTTTCTAAAACTTGTGCTATTGTCTTGCCTTGAGTATAACATCCCGAAATATCTGGAACCGTAGCTACATACATTCCATCTTCATCTTTTTCTATTAAAACAGTAAAATTAAGAACTTTCTTTTCCATTGTGAATAAATTACTTTATCCGTTTATATAGTTATCTAGTTGTTAAAAAGAAACTAAACTATAATCCTACTAATTCATCTACTAATTCATCAACACTTAAAATTTTATCAACCCTATACCCTTCAGTCCCTGTAGAAACCATAGGAGTATAATTTGTTGCGCCAGTTGCAGGACATATTTTTCCAGGTAGCAAAACATATTTTTCAGGACACCCTCTTTGAAATTCTTTAGTTCCTAATTTTTCAGAATTATCTACCCCCACACCACCTAACAAAGTCGTACAAATACAAAAATCATTTCCTTTTCTGTCTTCATCTACTAAAGGAGATTTTTTCAAATACCTAAAAGGTAATTTACACGGACTTCCCCAATAATCATCTCCTAAAACAATATCTTCTTCTCTAGCCTCTACTATTAATTGTTTAGATTCATCAGTAAATCCACTTTCCTTAGTAGCAGCAAATCTAGTTCCCATTTGAACAGCACTAGCTCCAAGATATAATGCTTGTCTAATATCTCCATAAGTATAAACTCCCCCAGCTACAATAACCGGAATAGCTCCAGAATCATTACGGTATTTTCCAGCAACCTCCAAAACAGGTTTTAACAATTCATCAAACAAATCGTATTTTTTTAAAAAGTCAGCTCCAGCCTCAATTACTTGTTTGTAACTCCAACCAATATGACCTCCAGCTTTAGGACCTTCTAAAACAATAGCATCAGGCCTATATCCCTGTCTTTCCCATTTCTTACATATTAATTCAAGCGCTCTAGCGGAAGACACAATAGGAACTAAATTTACATCATGATCATTTGTTCCAACAATTTTCTTAACTTGAGAAGGTAAATTCATTGGCAATCCAGCACCAGACACAACCATATCTACTCCACCTTTAATTGCTCCTTCTAAAGAATCTTCATAAGAAGAAACTAATGCACACATTATGTTTATTGCAGCAACACCACCTACTTGTTTAGTATCAAAAACTTCTCTTTCAGCTGCTTCAATATTACTCATCCTATCTCCACCAACTCTCAAAGGAACTAATTGATCTAAAATTGCACTAGAAATAGTTCCAACACAATCTTTTTTACCAACAGCAGAAGCCAATTCAAATAAAGAAACACCAACACCCATCCCACCTTGAACAATAGGATATCTATTTTCAATATTCTTAAGTTTGAAACTTTTTTCTAACACTCAAATTAAAAACACTTAAAATTATTTAAACTATATTTTTAACTCTTTAATAGAAACACTTCCATTCCCATTAAGATCCAAATAATGACCATATCCTCTATCTTCACACTCTCTATGAGATAAATCAGCATAATCTTCAACAGATAATTTTCCAACCTTACCAGAGCTTAGAGGGTCTGAATTTAGCTTTTTAATTTCCAAATATCCAGGAATTAACATCCCAAACATATCTGGATACATTTTTTGATTATCTACAACAGTATAGTGTTTAGAAACATGTTCAACTATAGAACTTAAAGGCCTTCTACATACCTCACAATTCCTGCCCTTACACCACCAGAAGATTCTCCACCTATTGAACCATTAACAGATTGTGAAAGTTTATTTCGCTTAGACATTTTAAAAGAAAATTTATTTCTCTAATCCCCAAACTCTTAAACTATCTTCCACAACTCCAGAATTAATATCTTCAGCTAAATCTCTAGAAAACTCAGCCCTAACTTCATTTGCTCTTGCTATTTTTCTATATATTGAATTCGGATGACCTTCAGATGCTATTTCATGTTGTCTCATTGCTGCACGATCATAATTAACACTAATTCCTCTTAAATAATTAGCAACATCATGTTTCATATCCTCTCTACCAACACCATAGTAATATAAATTAGAAGCAGCAAAACCCACACCAATCAATAGTGCTCCAAGAAGACTTTTAGTTCCCTTTCTCATTTTATTACCTTAATTCACTTGGAGAAAAAGGACTTTCCCAAGCTCTCATTGCTTCACCAGAAGCTTCTTCTACAAACTCTCTAGTGCTTCTCGCAGCTCTAGATTTAGCTAATTCTCTTAAAGCAGCTTCGTCCCAAGCGTCTCTTTCCCAACCAGGACCTAAGTTTCTAAATGCATTCCGAGAAATTCTCTCTTGTTCTTTATAGTAAGTCTCTCTTTTTTCTAAATGAGCAACAACATCATCCATTGCGCCATCCCTACCATAAAGATTTCCTAAATAAGCAACACCAGCCAGTAAAGCCACATATCCTAAAGTTCTTAGTTTTCTCATTTTATTTCCCTAATTTAGCTATAACTTTATTTCCATCTTCCAAATTATTCCAAACAACATCAAACATATCGTTCATTGCTTTTGAAAAATAAGGAGTGTCCATCCAAATTCCAACATCATAGTTAGAATGAATGTCTTTATCATCTAATACCATAAATAAAACTTCTTTGTCATCAACAACAACAAATCTAGCATTTATTCTTTGAGTATTTTTAATTTCTCCAATTTGAGCTAATTCTTTAGCAACATCAACATTATCTTTTGTAATTGGAGCAACAACTCTTACTTTTATATTTTTATCTTTTAATTTTTTAAGACTTTTTTTCAAAACATTATTCTTTCTTTTAAGCCCTTCAGCACTTGTTACTAATGTTACTGAACTTTTAGCGTTTTCCAACATAGAACTTAATTTTTGATAAATATTTTCCCTATTTCTTAAGCTACCAGTAAAATCACTAGGTTCAACTAATTTAACACCTTTAGTATGTAATTTTTGTAACTCATCATAAAATGGAGTAGATTTAACATCTTCTAATTGTTTTATTTTTCTATCTAATTTAATTTTAACATCTTTTTTTATCCTTCTAACAATATCTTCAGGTTTAATCGCAATATATTTTATAGGCTTACCTAATTTCATTATTACAAAACCTTTCTTCTCTAAAGTTTCTAGAACATCATAACTTCTACTTCTTGGAACTTCACTAATATCACTTAATTCTCCAGCAGTACTAATTCCTCTAGATAACAAAGCTGTCCAAATTTTAACTTCGTAAATATTTAAATTAAATGCATGTCTTAATTTTTGTAAAAAACTTTCTTTAACTATCATTGTTCTCTCCCAGCCTTTGTCACTTCGTAAATTGCTAAACTTCTGTCTAAACCTTCATCATAAGAAAAAATCAATCCTCGTTGAGTATCTATTTCTGCAACAGGCATCATCTTTCTGTCCACTATTTCACCCACAATCACCACATATCCACTCCTTTCCAAATGATCTTCTACACATGATCCAATTCTCCCAGGATTCCAGTTTGTTGCCTTAGGAGCCAATTCATCTAATCCAATTTGGTGAATTTTTCCTATTTGTCTCATTGTATTCTCCTTCTATAAAGAGATCCTAATGCCATAAGAGCCCCTACACCTTGTGCAACGTAAGTTAGTCCTTTTTTTTCTTTTAATTCTTTCAAATGGTCATCTAAATTATCCATATCATGATATTTAATTTCATGTTCTACATCTCTAATTTTAGATGCAAAAGAATCTTGAGTAAAAAATCCTAAAGTCCCTAACGTTAATCCCACTCCAAGCACAACATTTCTTAATTTCATTTTTATTCCTCAGCCCTCTGATCTTCGCATCTAATAAACCCATATCCTTTCTGAGGAGCATCAGATTCAATATGATCTTGTAAGTCCATCATTAATCTAACACTTGTAGATTCTAAAGTAGGATTTTGACCTAAAATTATTTCTCCAACATTTACCATTTTTCCAGTATCTTTATCTTTTCTTTTTATTACGTCTCTAGGTACGTCCATATCTTCCCAAACTTGACATTCCATATCATCAACTAAGGATTCTTTAAATTCCTCTAAGTTTCCCTCTATAGAATAGTTTCCATATTTAACCCATCTTAATTTGTAGCTCATTTTTATCTCCAATATAATGGTCTATTAGGTAAATCTTTTTCAGTAATTTCAAATCTAGGTAATTCCCTAACTAAACTATATTCTCCTAATTCTTCAACAACATATCCTTGTCTAGGTATAACTTCTTTAGATACCCAATATCTTCCTCATGTACAGGAACTTCACAAAAATGAGGTATAACAGAAATTCCTCCAGCGATTATAAAAGGCAAAGCTCCACTAAATTTAGATGCTTTTTTTGCTAATTTCTCCATATTCAATTCAATCGGAAAACTTCCAGGAAATCTTAAATTTAAACTTTTCATTATACCTATAAAACCCCAATTTCCCTTTATAAACCTTTCTCTTTTACACCACTGACCAATAATAACAAATCACTAACAAAACTTATTTAAACTTCCTCTTATTTAAATATAAAAGGTGATATAATGGTAACCACAAAACCACTAAGAAAAACTACTCCTCAAAAAAGAGCGTCCCCAAAAGACGATTTAATCAAAGATTTAGCACAAAATACCTTACAATTACAAGGAAAAATAGTAGACTTAGTACAATCTAACAATCAATTATTGAAATCTCAAACTAATACTTCTAAAGAAATATCTTCAATGGTACAATTATTTAGAGAAGCAGGTGAACATATGGTCGCAGAAACAGAAGAAGAAAAGCTAAGACCTTTACTAAATAAAATTTCAGAATTAGTTGAACAAAATAAGACAATAATGAGGGGCCTAATCTTAATTCAAAAATATATTAAGTCGACAACAATGCAAGAAATACCTCAAAAACCAATGTCTCCAGAAGAATTTTAATAATGTCAACAAAATTTCTTTATCCAAACGAAAATAATAATAAAACCCTAGAAGAATTAGATAGAATTGTAAAAATATTACAAAAACCTAAATCTCCAGAATTAAAAAAGAATATTAGAATCTTAAGAGCTTTCTCAAAATCATTATTTATCATATCACATAAAAAACCAAAATCTACTAAGATGCAACAACCATTACAAACTCAACCACTCCCTAAAGTACAACAATCTTCAGCACCATTACCTCCCCCTCCACCACCAGCTCCAAAAGCAGCTACACCAAAACCTTCCCAACCTCAAGAAGAAATAAAACAAAACAATATTAGCAAACTAAAAAAAGAAAATGGAAAATTAGTTTATGATTTAATAGAACCAGCAATGGAATCTCAAGACTGGAAAATTTACAATAAACTAAGACAAGTTGTTAAAAAAAACATAACAAAAGATCCAACAATCTTAGAAAAATCCTCTTTCTTAGAAAGTGAAATAAAAAAAGCAGCAACAGAACTAAAAATAAAATATTCAGATAGTTACATACAAAAAATAAAATATTATTTAGAAAAAAACATAAAAGGCTTTGGAAAAATGGATCCTTTAATGCATGATTCTAGGGTAAAAGAAATATCATGTAATTCCTACAATGATATAAAAGTGGTGTTTGAAAGTGAAACTTTACCAACAAATATACAATTTGACACTAATCAAGAATTAAATAATTTTATTTTAGGTTTATCAGAAAAATACGGAAAACCAGTATCAGATACAAAACCAGATTTGGAAATTAAACTTCCAAACATGGAAATCAAAGCAAATTACAACCCAATAACAACTTCATCCTTTACAATCAAGAAAATTATGTAAACCATTAATACCTTTAAAACACAATAAACTTTATAAAACGACATTTCATAAGCTTAAACATGCCAAAAGAAGATAGTCTCGTTTGGAAAGATAAAACAGGCACATACAAACTTGGTTACTCTCAAAAGTTAATGAAGGAACAAGTTCAATGGCAAAAGATCAATTTCGCCGGTAAAGTTGCCTTAATAGCAGTAATCCTAATTTTAATTATAATAATTTTATTTGTTTTATATAGATTAGATAGTATTAATTTCTTCTCAGGTGTTTTATATCGTTAATAATCAATATCAACTTCTTCAACTCTCCAACCAGGTTTAATATCTAATTTCTTAATCTCTTCACTATTAAATTTCTCATTTTTATACTCTAACAACCCTTGAACACCAATTTGTGAACCACAATCTCCACTATATTTCATAGGAACAACATCAAATTTACAACCTCTTTCCTTACACATTGTTTCCAACATAGAAATTAATCTTTGATTAGCCGCAACACCACCAATTAACAACAATTCTTTTTTACCCGTATGCGCCATAGCTCTTTCACTAACTTCAGTTAACATAGCAAAACAAGTTTCTTGTAATGAAAAACATAAATCTTCTTTACTTTCCTTATCTTTTAATTGACCAGCTCTAGTAACTATACCTGAAAACTCAACATCCATCCCTTTAACTACATAAGGTAACTCAACATAACTACCTTTTTTAGCTAATTCTTCAATTTTAGGGCCAGCAGGAAATCCTAACCCAATAGTTCTACCAAATTTATCCAAAGCATTTCCAATTCCAATAGTCAAACACTCTCCAAAAACTCTATATTTTCCACCTTCAAAAGCAATTATTTGCGTATTAGCTCCAGTAGCTAAAATAAAAACAGGATCTTTAACTTTAGTCAAAAATTTACCAATTTCCAAATGTCCAACTAAATGATTAACTCCAATTAAGGGTTTTTTATATTTTAAAGATAATTCCTTAACAAAATTCAGACCAGCATATAACGATAAAGGCAAACCAGGACCTTGAGAAATACTAAAAAAGTCAATATCTTCTATAGAAACTTTAGCTTCTTTTAATGCTTCATCTAAAGCTTTTTCTCTTATTTTTTTTATATATTCAGCAGCTTCATTAGGAATTATACCTTTTTCCTCATTAGTATATTGATATCTAATATCACTTAATATCTTATCAGAAACTACTGAAACTCCAAATGTATGGGCTGTACACTCAAATGCTAATGTTTTCATACTTCTATCTAGAAAAATAACCATTTATAAAATTCTCTATAATAAAATATAAAAAAAGAAATAAAAAATTACTCTTTATTGTCTTCTATTTCTTCAACAGGTTGCTCTTCACCAAAACTCTCAGAATCTTCTTGAGGTTCTTCAGTTTTTGCTTCTTCTTGAGGTTGTTCTTCAGCTTGATCTCCAGCTATTTCGCTTCCTTTTTGAAGTAACTTTACGTTTTGAGCTTGTTTTCCTTTGTCTGTATCTGCAGCGTCAAAAGAAACTCTGTCGTTGTCTCTTATAAAAGTACCTTTATCTAAAGCAGTATAGTGCACAAAATAGTCTTCGTCATCATCACCTTTAACAAAGCCAAAACCTTTTCGTGAATTAAACCACTTAACTGTTCCTTCCATCTAATTTTCCTCCTAAACTATGTAATACTATACTCTGTATTACTTCTTTAATGAATAAGAAATCTCCCTTTTTAAGCTTTTTGTTGATAAAATATTTATATTAGAACGAAAAACCATAATGGATGAGAAATCAAGAATGGCTAGAAAACAAACTAGAACAAATATGGGAATTACTTTTCTCAGAAGTTCCAAGATTAAACAAAATTGTAATAAAATTCAGAGGAAAATCAAAATACAGATTTGGCCATATTAAATTAAAAGACAAAGACACCCATATCGTAATAAATTCTTTATTTCAACATGAGTTAATCCCAGAATTTGTAATAGATACAACAATAGCCCACGAATTAGTGCATTATATGCATGGTTTTAATTCTCCATTACCTCAAAAATATAGATATCCTCATCAAGGTAATATTGTTAATAAAGAACTAGTAAAAAAAGGCTTTGCTTCCCAATTAAAACAAGAAAAAAAATGGATTAAAGAAAATTGGTTAAAAGTTTATAATGAAATAAAATCATAAGTTTTAAAAGATTTGCTATATTACTATAACAAAAAGAGTTCTGATATATTTAAGGTTAAAATGCAAATTGATAAACAAATAGAAACAGAATCCAAGGAATTTTTTCCAGAAATAGTTAGAGACCTACCAGAAGATCCTTTTACTGCAAAATTTCTATTATTCGCTAAAGACTTAACTTCAACAGGTTGGGGAGAAGAAAGTATAGATACATATCTAGATGAATGCGGAAAAAGAGAAGTAATACCATTTTCAAGAGTAAAAGTAGATTATGATTCTACTGATGGAGAAATTGTAATGAGAGAATATTCTCATAGGATTCCTAGTTTTCTTTCTCAAGGGGAGCACTACAAAGCGAACAGATCAAAGAGAAATAGAGTAAATTCCATGATAATTACTGGAAAAGGACATCCCGATATCGTTGACTTAACTTTGTACCTAGGACCATTTGGAGAAAAAGCGGAGAAGGGATTAGAAAAACTTCGAGAAGCACTTTTGGATGAATTACTAGAAACACATGAAGTAATCAACGGGAATATAGTTTTAAATTATGTTTACAATTCAATGGATGAACCAGGTGAAAAAAGGGTGGAATTGCTTTGCAATCATTTGAGAGGAGTCCACATGACATTTCTGAGGAAATAGATGTAATATTGAAACAACAAGACAATGCAATAAGAGCAGCTAAATTATATGGAAAAGTAGAATCCAGAGAAACTCAAGATTGGTTTGATTTCTTAAAAGTAAAATATGAAACAATGCTTAATTAACTTCCCAATAAATCTAAAACAAGAGGCAAAGTTCTATTGTAAAAAGTTTTCTCAATGCTTTCTTCCTGGGTCGAAGCTGGAAATCTTCTAACAATTTCAATTCTATCTGGATTTTCTCTAGCTAATTCCAAATATCCTTCTCTAACCCTTTCCATATACTCAGAACCCAACTGCTCAAAAATAGCCTGATCTATTGGATCAGCGTTTCCCAATTCAACATCAAACAACAAAGTTAAATCGGGTTCCAATCCATCGGTTGCAATTTCATTCAATGTTCTAATTAAATCCAAATCCATTCCCCTACCATAACCTTGATATGTTAAACTAGAATCAGTATATCTATCACAAACAACAATTTTTCCTTTTTTTAGTGAAGGTCCTATTAATTTCCCCACATGATCTGCCCTAGCAGCTTCAAAAACCAAAAGTTCAGCTAAATCTTCTCTATCAATATAAGAAGGATCTCTAGCAAAATCTCTCAATGCTTCAGCATACATGGTCCCACCAGGTTCCCTAGTTTGGACAACCTCAAAATCTTCTTGAGTTAAATGATCGTATAATAATTTAATTTGGCTACCCTTTCCAGCTCCATCAATCCCTTCAAAAGTAATAAATTTTCCAGTCATTTTAAGCAGCCATCACAGCGCTTGTTTTCCACCTATGTGGCTCATAACCCTCCAATCTAACAACATCATTAGCCGGTTGTTCTATCAAATCATACAGAGAACCTTCCTTTAAATTAAGTGTGGGTAATCCCCTAGGTCTTTTCGCCAATTGGGTTAAAGCATCCGGAATATGATCTTTTCCAAAATTCAGCCCACTCTCTTCAGAAGTTTCACTCAAATACCAATCTCTAACGTCTTTATACTCAGCTCTTTTTGTAACTTCTCCAACTCTTCCTTGGAACTCTTTAACATTTTCCGGATTTATCCAAAAATCAGACCTTGGAGGGACTCCTAAATATAGGTGGGTGTTTATTGTGTAATGTTTTAAAGTTCTAGCCTCCAATTCAGTTTCTTTTGCTACCATTCCTAATAATGTAGCCTCTTGAGAGATGTTAAAGGGAACACCCAAAATAGTATCACAAGATCTCTGAACTGCGGTTAAATCCAATTGATCGCCATAAACTGTAAACTGATCCCAAAAAGGACAGGGACCTAAGGCCATCTCTGCCCTATCTCCGGTATTGTAAGCATTTAATATATGATATCTACTACCTGGACGTTCTCTAATGTCACTAACCATCTTTTTCAATTGATCGACTTCTTCTCCATTTTTATTAGTCCAATGTCTCCACTGGTGACCATAAACAGGACCTAAATCTCCATCTTCCTTTCCTTCAGTCAATCTTTCCTTCCAAGATTCAAATTCATCTTCCCACGCTTGTGTATGTTTAGGTATTTTTTTAGCTAAATCATTATTTTCAAGATATTTTTGAAAAGCATTTGCATCCCAAATATGAACATTCGCATCAAATAAGGATTTTACACTCCTCTCACCTCTCAATTTCCAAAATAATTCCTCGACTAGAAGTCTAGGATTGACATTTTTTGTAGTGATTATGGGAAAACCATCTCTCAGATCGAACCGACTTTCTCTTCCAGAAATGCCTAGGATAAATTCTTGGGTTCGAGGTTCAAATTGCACTTCTCCACTAATTAGAATTTCTTTTAATAAATTATGATGTTGTCTCATTAGTATCAACTCCTTTTTCAATAAAAAATCCAAATCAATATTTAAACATATACAAACTAGAAAATCTATTTTCTTTTAGTTAATGGGATTCTTGTATACTTTTTACATTCCATACAATATATTACAACTTTCCCTTTATTTGTTCTAACTCTAGAATTCACTCCATTTCTCAAATACTTATAACAATGCTTACAAAATAATCTTTTATATTTTTTAGGCATACTAAGATTTACTTTCATAGCAATCTTTCTAGCTATCTCAACATATCTATTAGATAATTTCTTATCTTTCTTAAACATCTTCTCAGCTTCTTCAAATAATTTCTTTATCCTAGTTCTAGCAATAGGTATTGACATATAAAAAAATAAGAATTAATTCTTTAAAAAATCTTTCATTTATATTCTCCAACATATAAGTCTATATAAATAAGTTCTAATTTATTATACAACATGTTGTTACAATAAATTTTGTAAACACAACATATTGTGGTGATAAAAAATGAGGTGCACATTCTGCGAACACAAGGACACGAAAGTCGTCGATAAGAGAGATTTAGATTCTTCAACTAGAAGAAGAAGGGAATGTCTCAAATGCAACCAACGTTTCACAACTTATGAAAATGCTGAAACTATAAATTTAATGATTCAAAAGAAAGATCAAAGAAGAGAACAATTCAATAAAGAAAAATTAAGAATGGGACTACTAAAAGCATGTGAAAAAAGACCAATTCCAGTTGAAAAAGTTGATCAAATTGCAGATAGAATCGAAGCAAGCTTAATGCAATCAAAACAAAAAGAAATCAAATCAAATATGCTAGGTGAAAAAATAATGAGGGAACTAAAAAAACTAGACAATGTTGCTTACATAAGGTTCGCATCAGTCTATAGAGATTTTAAAGATATTAATGATTTTAAAAAAGAAATAAAGGGGATGAAATAAATGGTTGCCGTCATATCTTATAATAAAGAGAGATTAAAAACAACATTAAAAGATAATAAAATTCCAGAAAGAAATGGAGAAACATCAGAGGAATATATAGCAAGAACAGGAGACGCAAAAAAATTTTANACCTTTGGAGAAGGCCCAGAGGATTATAACAAGCTTGCTTTAGATGTATTAACAAATAAATACCTAGCCCATAGTGAAGAGGGAGAATTAGAAGAAAAGGGGCCCCTGTATATGTGGGATAGAATCGCCAGAGCAATGGCGTCTGTAGAATCCCCAGATCAACAAGAGCAAATTTATTCAGAATTCTTTGATGTTTTAGCTGATTTCAAATTCATTCCTGGTGGAAGAATAATGCATGGTGCCGGAAGAACAGAAGTAAAAAGACCACCAACTATGTCTAATTGTTATGTAGTCCCAATAACATGGGGATACACTCAAAAAATAGAAAGTGCTACTGAAGAAGTCAGAGAAGCTATATTTGAAGCAAAGAGAGAAGGCTTGGACTATGCTGAAACAACTCTTTTCCTTTATGGATTAGGAATAGATATACCAGAAATAAGAGAACTTACATATCCAGGAGATAGTTTAGAAGGAATATTAAATTGCTTAAGAGAATCTGGAGAAGTTTTTAGAAGTGGGGGAGGAGTAGGAACGGACTTATCTGGCCTAAGGCCAAAAAACGCTCATGTCAATTCAACAGTAAATGAATCCCCCGGGTCCTCTGCATTCATGCATTTATTAAGTGAAAGTACTAATACAGTTTCTCAAAAAGGAAGAAGAGGAGCTTTAATGTTGACTCAAAGGGTAGATCATCCAGACATTGAAGATTTCTTTACAATAAAAAGTGATTCAAATAGAACTAAAGTTCAATATGCTAACATCAGTGTTTTGCTAACCCATGAATTCATGAAGGCAGTTGAAAATGATACCGACTTTACATTAAAATGGGAACATGATGAAGATCCAACTTCAGACACTTATGGCACAATAGAAGGAGAAAGAACAGTAAGGGCGCAGGATTTATGGTACAAGATAATAGAACATGCACATGCTTCCGCAGAGCCGGGATTAATTTTCTGGGACACTATGAGAGAATTCCACAATGGAGAATATACAAGACCATTATCCTCAACAAATCCGTGCGGCGAACAACCTTTGGCAGCATATACAGCATGTAATCTTGGAAATTTAAATCTAGCAATGTTTGTAAGAGAAGATGGAAGTTTCGATTATGAGGATTTGGCAACTACTACAGCAACAGTAACAAGGTTGATGGATAATGTTATAGCATATAATAGGGAGTTTCATGCTTCTGATAGGATAAGAGAAGCTGTTGATAATGACAGAAGAATAGGTATAGGTGTAACAGGGATGGCAGATGCGCTAATTTTAATGAAAAAAAGATATGATTCAGACGAAGGGATTGAAGAAGTAGAGAAAATGATGAAAGTAATTAGAGATTCATCATATAAAACTTCTACCAGTTTAGCCCAAGAAAGGGGGTCATTCCCTCTTTATGATTGGAAAGGTCTCTCTCAAAGTAAATTCATCCAATCACTACCTGAAGATATACAAAAAGGAATAAAAGAAAATGGATTAAGAAATATAACTCTAATAACAATGCCGCCTGTAGGAACTGGTTCAATTGTTTCAGAAACAACATCTGGAATAGAACCTACATTCGCAACTAGTTTTACAAGAAGAGTAAAGCAGCCAAATGGAGAAACATTTGAAGAATACAAAGTTGTCGCCCCTTTAATAAGAAAAATTTTTGGAGACGATGAAGAACTTCCGGACTATGTAGTTACAGCTCATCAAATAGATCCTTTCTTTAGAGTAAAAATGCAAGGAATGATCCAAAAATATAATGACACAGCAATAAGTTCAACGATCAATCTTCCGGAAGATGCATCTGTAGAAACAGTAGCGCAAATATATATGGACGGCTACAAACAAGGATTGAAAGGACTTACAGTTTATAGGGAAGGAAGTAGAGAAGGGATTTTGCAAACCGATGAACATGCAGAAAAAGGCCCAATATCAGGATTAGAATCTAAAATAGAGGTGGAAAAACACGCAAGATTAAGTGAAAGAGAAACTTCAGCAACATATGGCATTGAAACCGGTAAAGGTATAGTCCATATAAGCATTTCGGGGGACGATAGATGGTATCCTACGGGAGTCTTCAACAATTTAGGCCCTATCGGAACAGGTCAAAGCTCATCGGTCTCGGTTATGGGGTTAAGATTAACAAGATATCTGGAAGAAGCTCAAGAACCGGATCTATTAAAGGTACTGAAGGATTTTGGTAGTGTTAGAGGAGATGAACCTATAGGATTTGGACCAAACAGTGTATCTTCTCTCGAACATGGGTTTTCCATAGCATGGAGGTACCATTTGCTCAGACACGGTGTAATTGCACAAAACGGAGATTTAGGATTAAAGCAAATTAAATTCAAAAAGAAGGAGAATGATATTGATGCTAGTGGATTAGAAGATTCAATAAGCGAAGAAAATGAAGAATCAAAAAAATCAGGGCCTTCTTGTGTAGAATGTGGAAGTCACAATACACGAATGATGGATGGATGCAAAGAACCAACGTGTATGGATTGTGGAGATAGCAGGTGTAGCTAAACTTAGGGAATTAAAACATTACTTCCAATCACAAAAATGCTTTTATAATTCTCTTTTATTTTTAATTATATGATCATAGGACTAACGGGATTTCCAGCTTCAGGAAAAGGAACAATCATAGAGGTCTTAAAAGAAAAAGGATTTACATATTTATCCACATCAGACGAATTAAGAGAAATTGCAAAAATAAAAAATATAGAAGTAACAAGGGAAAATTTACAAACCTTAGGAACACAAATTAAAAAAGAAAACGGATACGGATTCTTAGCAGAAGTATTAACAAAAAAAATCCAAGCTCAGGAATATAAAACAGCAGTTATAGATGGGATTAGACATCCAAAAGAAATAGAATTATTTAGAAATTTAAAGAATTTCATTCTAATTGCAGTTGATGCATCTCAAGAATTAAGATTTCAAAGAATGAAAACCAGGGGTAGAGAACAAGACCCTACAGAATGGGAAGAATTCCTAAAAATGGAAGAAAAAGAAAAAGGAATTAACAACCCGGAAAGTGGTTTACAAGTAGATATAACTACGAAATTAGCAGACCACACAATAACAAACAACTCAACAATAGAAGAACTTAAAGAAAAAACAAATGAATTAATAGAAAATCTAGAAAGAAAAACAAGGCCAAATTGGGATGAATATTTCATGGAAATAGCTAAAACAGTAGCAAAGAGAGCAACTTGTAACAGAGGAAGGAGTGGTTGTGTAATAGCTAAAGATAAAAGAATTTTAGTTACAGGTTATGTTGGTAGTCCAATAGGAATTCCTCATTGTGATGAAGTAGGACATCAAATGAAGACATTAATCCATGAAGATGGAGAAAAGACTCAACATTGTGTAAGAACAACACACGCTGAACAAAACGCAATATGTCAAGCAGCAAATTTAGGAGTTTCAATAAAAGGAGCAACCTTATATTGTAAGATGACACCATGTTCAACTTGTGCAAAATTAATTATAAATTCTGGAATTAAAAAAGTTATAAGTGAAAAAAAATACCATGCAGGAAAAGAATCAGAAGAACTATTTGAAAAAGCAAAAGTTAAATACAAAGCTATAGAAGATGAAATAGAATTGTACAAATTTCAATAATTAAAATCCAATTTTCCCAATTAAATCTTTTTCTTTTACTGTTCTCCAATTTTTAGGATCGACAGCCATATCCTGAATAAATATTTTACTAGTTGCCTCACGAGGATGCTCAAAGACTAAACAATGTCCATCATATTCAAGTAATTTTCCCACAAACTTAGTACCCATTTCAACCCTACCATCTTCAGGAAGAGAACGCAAATATCCCTTATCGTAATGAACCTCAATAAAAACATAACCCTCTGGTCCGATTAAAGATTCCATCTCTTTAAAACCTGCTTCTCTCTCTAAAATCTCAGCATGTTTCTTTTCAAAATCACTTTTATTTTTGTCTGCCATTATTCTAAAACATTAATCTCCTTAACTTTTTCTTTAATATAATTATTTTTTAACAATTCCCTTAAATAGTCAACAACATTTGGATTTTCTCTTTCCAAATTAACATAAATTTTGCCATCTTTTTTTTGTAATTTTTTCCCTTTATATTTTTCTCTAAATTTCTCAACATGTTTCTCTTCTTTAACAGGAGGACCAAAATGCATATAGGATTTAGGTAATGTTTTCACTTTAACTCTATACCAAAAAAGCGCTTCTTTATCCCATTCCCAATCATATTTAGTAATTTCATAACCTTCTTCTTTTAGTCTTTTACCAATAAACTCAAAAGCTTTCAATAATTTATTACCAACAATATCTTCTTTCCCTTTAAGTGCTTTAGCTTTAACAATAACAGCACCCTTCAAACTTTCCAAACTAACATTCTCTCTTTTAAAAAATTCTAAACTAGGATTTCTATTAAATTTCTTAGCCAACCCAATAAATTTATCAAACTTTTTATCGGATAAAGCAGCAGCTGTATTTCTGTCATGTTGAACAGGATCGATAACAATTAAAGGACCTTTTTTACTTCTATTCAAACCATCATTATGTTTCTCCACATCAATTTTAACACCTTTCTTCCACTTAGCAACATTTTCCATTAACCTAGAAAAACTTCCGTAATGGATAGTTAAAACTTCTAAAGTATAGCCACTAAGACCCTTGATATAAGATTCCGCCCCATACAATTTATTAGCTTTAGCAAAAACCTTACTTAATCTTATTTCATCTAATAATTTTTTTTTAGCTTTCTTCTTAACCCATTTTGTATGTAAAGGACTAACATCTGTAATATTCTCAGCTTTATTAGCTTTAGAAATCTTCAAAATAGGAACAATCTCAAAATTATAAGGATCCTGATTTATTTGAAAATAATCTCTACTTCCATGCACTTTTCTAATCCCAGAAATCTTATTCGGTTTTAACTTCTCTAATTTAGTCTCTAAAATTTTACTTATATCTTCATTTTTATATTCTTTATTAAACAAAACAAAAATGTCAATATCATAATCTCCCTTCAACCAAGTACCCTTAGCAACACTACCACCCAAAACCGCTTTCCCTTCAGTCAATCTAGAATTTATTTTAGAAACAAAATGCTTAGCAGTAGATAAAATTGCTTTCTTCTCAGCAACACTAGGTTTAATCTCATTCAAAACTTTAAGCATATTAAAACATAGGGAAGATAGAATTATATAGTTTTTGATAAGTAAAAATCTATGACAGTCAATTTAACCCATAAATTGTACCAAGTTCTAGAAATAGAAAGGGGGAAAACAAAAAGAGAATTGAAAGTTATAGAAATAACAAACTCGGGAGAAAGAGATTTAGCAACAATGGCTGTTGTAGAATTAAATGGAAGTGACATGGATCCTATAACTGGAGCAATATTTCAATATGAAGGTTACAAAGAAATATTCCCTGGAACACTACCAGGATTATTAATAAAAATGGGAAATAGACAAAGAAAAAGTAATGTAGCATTATGCTATCTCCAAAGTGATTATCATCTACATTTAACTAGGAGAATTGAAAATGGATAAACTAAGATTTGGAACAGCAGGAATACCAAACTCAACTAAAGGAGATACTATACAAGGAATTAAAGACATCCCAAAATTAGGACTGGGTTCTTTTGAATTAGAGTTTGTAAGATCTATTAACATAAGCGAAGAAAAAGCACCTTTAATAAAAAAAGCAGCTAAAGACAATAATGTAATCTTAACATGCCATGCTCCTTATTTCATTAACTTAAATTCTGATGATCCTAAAAAATTTCACGCAAGCATTGGAAGAATAGTTAATTCAGCCAAAATTTTATCTTTATGCGGAGGTTATTCGGTTTGTTTCCATGCAGGATTTTATCAAAAACAAGATCCAAAAAAAGTTTATGAAAATATAAAAAAAGGGTTCAAAAAAATAACAGATGAAGTAAAAGAATTTGATAAAAACATTTGGATAAGACCAGAAATTTCAGGAAAAATAGCCCAATTTGGAGATTTAAACGAACTAATTAAATTGTCACAAGATTTCGATCAAGTCTTACCTTGTATTGATTTTAGTCATTTATTCGCCAGAACAATAGGAAAAAATAACACTTTTGAAGAATTTAAAAATATTTTATCAGAAATAGAATCCAAACTAGGAAGTGAAGTAATAGATAACATGCATATTCATGTTTCAGGAATAGAATATGGAGACAGAGGAGAAAAACATCATTTAATTTTAGAAGATTCTAAATTCAACTACAAAGATTTAATGAAAGCTCTAAAAGAATTTAAAGTAAAAGGTTGTTTAACATGCGAATCTCCAAACATAGAAGATGATGCTTTATTAATGAAAAATTATTATGAAAGTATTTAGCCAGTCTGTCTCATTTCTTGAAGTTCTTGTTTCTTTCTTTTCGAAAGATAGTGTCCAATGCCATAACCAGCACCCACTACAGTACCATATGCTCCAAAAACCAAAGCGGCAACTTTAGCAGCTTTTGGATTAATGTTATCTTTACCTCTAACAACGTCATACGCAAATCCAGCAGAGGCAACTACTCCAACAATAGTCACTCCAATCGCAAATCTTTTAACTCTCCTATGAAGAGAAACAATATTTTCTAAATCTTTCATTTTTTTCTTATTTTAGCAACAAAAAAGCCTTCAGTATTATTATCTTGAGGCCATATTCTCAAACATTTCTCAATTTCCTTATTAAAAGCTTTCCCTTCAAAATCTCTAACAATTTCACTTTTTTTCAAATTTTTTATTTTAATTTCTTCCAAATAAGCATCATCATTTTTTTCAAGTAAAGAATTAACAACGCCTTCATTTTCTTCAGGCTCTAAACTACATGTAGAATAAACTAAAGTCCCTTTCCTCTTCAAAATTTTAAAAGAGTTAAATAAAATATCTCTCTGATCATATGATAGTTTCTTAATCATACCCCTATTATAAATCTGTAAAGTTTTCAAAGATTTTCTAATCGCACCAGTTCCAGAACAAGGAGCATCTAATAAAATCTTATCATACTCTCCTTTAATTCTTTGACCATAACCCAAGCTCAAAACAGTATTCAAAACCCCGCATCTTTGTAAATTAATACTTAATGGTTTTAACCTTTGATACTTAACTTCATTAGCAACAATAATTCCTTTATTTTTCATCATAGCTGCCATCTGTGTTGTTTTAGAACCAGGAGAAGCAGCAACATCTAAAACTTTATCCTCTTCATTAACATCTAAAACCATAGGCGGAAGGAGAGATGCAGCTTCCTGAACATAAAAATAACCCAGAAAATGTTCTTTTATATTCCCAATATCTCTTCTTTCTTTTTTTCTATGTTCGATTTCAAAAGCAATATCACTAAATTTTATTTTCTTCAATTTCCAATCTTTTTTCAACCTCTTAACAACTTCATCAACATTACTTTTCAAAGTATTAATCCTAATAGTCCTCGGTAAAGGTGTTAAACTAATATCCTTAAACTTATCAAAATCAGTTAATTTACTGTATCTATCAATAAAACTATCCTTAAACTCAATTTCCATATTATTCCAAAGGAAATAAATGTTTAAATACTTTTTTTAATTTAAAAAGAAAATGAAGATAGATTTCAAAAGAGGATATACAATTTATTCTAACACAGGAGGAAAAGGAATTATGTTAGTCGCACCTCATTCCGGTCCTGCATTAGCTTCTCCAGTTACAAGGGATGATCATTCTGAAACTGTCGCTATGAGATGTTTCGAACTTTTACATGGAAAATTAGTTGTCTCAAGCATGCCAAGAGATAGAATGTTTGGAGTAGATTTCAATAGATACATTCCAACACTAAAAACAGCAATAGATCATTATAACTTATTCAATGAAACAACAAACGGGGAAGCATATTACAAATATCTAAAAAAATACGGGTGGGTAGCAAAAGATGAAAAAGACTATTACAGCAGATTACAAATATATCAAAATTTCTGGGAAGACGTTTGCAAAGGAAAAATTATTATTTTCGTTCATAAAAATTTTCCAAAAATAAAAGCAGTTCCAAGTATTATGGACATAGTTACATTCTCACAAAAAGGAATAAAAAAAGATTTAATAAAAGAAATAGTAGAAGAAGTAAACGCAAAATATTTTGATTTTTTCCAAAAAATTGCTTTAGATTACAAACAAGCCGTAATAAGTGAAACAAAAAGATATGTTTTAGACACATTAAGAATTTACGAGCACTTTAACCCAAATGAAATGTCTCCAGGAAGAATAGAAGGATTACAAAAAGATCTAAAAAAAATAACAGAATACTGTGATCCAATAGCATTAAACAGACTAAAAAGAAACTTCACTCCTTTTAATTATCTAGCAACAGTTAGAAACGCTTTAGATCACTCTCCATTACCTTGTGTAACAGTAGAAGCAGTTCATGATGGTTCTTTAGCCCTAGGTCCAGTAAATAAATTATTTCCCCACAAAGATAAAACAATAATAGAAGTAGAATGCAACGGCTTCCTTAACTTCTGGCACCCTCACATGGCAGCAAAAATAATCAAAGATGTAGTGGAAAAAATAAAAGAAAATGAAAGTAATTAATCTCCTAACAAATGAATTGAAAAATTTAGATGAAATAACAACAATAAAAAGAGATTCAGATGATTTTATAGTATCTACGCCTCATTCAGGAATTTTTATCCCAGAAGAATTTAGAAATAATTTTAATTTAGAATCTTCAATATTAATTTCAAGTGATTTACATACAGAAAAAGTTTACAATACAACAAAAGGAACAAAAATTTCTTTTAACTTAAACACTGCATTCATAAATCCAAGTAGACCCAAAGAAAGAAATAATGATAAGTCTTTACCTTTATCCTTACAAAACGATCCCTTTTCCGGAAGTTCTCTAACAAAAACGCCACTAAGAAAAAAAGAGTTTTCAGAAGAGGAAAAACTAAAATTAATAAAATATTATGATGATTACCATTCTAAATTTGAATCAGAAATAAAAAAAATTAAAGAAAAATTAGGATACGTAATAATTTTTGATGGTCATTCAATGAATTCTATAGCCCTAGAAAATACTCCAGATCAAGGAAAGGAAAGGGTTGATTTTAACGTAGGAACTTTAGATGATTCCTCTGCTGATAAAAGATTAATAGACATTTTCATGGGAGCTTTAAAACAAGAAGCTCCAAATTACACAATTCAAAAAAATTTTCCTTACAAAGGGGGTTTCATAACAAAAAAATATGGAAATCCAAAAGAAAATGTTCATGTAATTCAAATCGAAACTAAAAGATCTTTATTCATGCATGAAGGATTAAACAATGGACCTAATTCCTTTGAAATGAAAGATAGTCTAAAAGAAATAACTTCCATTTTCTCAAAAGTATTCGAAATAACAGAAAAAAAGTATAGTCTATAAAATATATATTACATTCAAATGACATAGTCGACATAGGTGCGTGAGGCTTTTAAATGAAAAAGTCTTAATTTAATCTATGGATGGGTTGAAGGAAAAAGAGGCTGAATTCGTAGGAATAATTCTTGGAGATGGGCATTTAGATCCCTATACCTATGGGATAATCGTAACTTGTGGAAAAATAGATTGGCAATACATTCATGAATTCGTTCCTAATTTGATGAGAATATTATTTTCTAAAAATCCTAAGTTTTTACATATGTGGCACAATGGCTTCTCTATTCAATGTAAAATCTATTCAAAAGCTGCCACAACACATCTAACAAACAATTATGGACTTAAATATGGCAAAAAAGTTAATGTTGAAATACCAAAAAAACTATTCAAAAACAAAAAATTTTTGAAAGCATGCATAAGAGGCTTAATTGATACCGATGGAGGAATTTATAGACATCATAGGAAATCAATTCAAATGGTATTTAACAACAATGACCTCTGCCTCATAAATTCATTATTCAAAGCATTAAAATTTCTAGGATATTCACCAAAAATTTCAAAGGAAAGAGTAAGAAAAGGCAAATATAAACTATATTTATTTACTGAAGATTCAAAAAAATATGCTAAAGATATAGGATTTAGTAATCCAAAAAATAATATTAAATTTAAGCACTGGTTAGAAAACGGCAGAATTCCAAACCATTCTGAAATAGAGCATATAATGACCAAGATTAGAGATAAGGTAACCATTTCGGCAAGACAATATATTAGCCCTTCATATAAACAAACACATAATATAACGCTAAATAAAAATTTTGATAAAGAAAAAATATATGCGAAAGCTGGGATTTGAACCCAGGTCACTGCCTTTTCGCTTTTTTAAATGGCAAGGCAATATACTAACCACTATACTACTTCCGCATCACAAAAATTATAAACTTTGAGCCCTATTTAAATATTATGTCTAAAGTCTATATAGATAAGGCAGAAGTTGAATATGGCGAAGAGTCATACGAAGCAGCAAAAAATATTCTCAGAAAAGCAAAATTCAAATTAAAAAATAAAAAAGTTCTAATTAAACCAAATTTAGTAACATCTGACTCAAGTATTTCTGGAATCACAGCAGATATAAGTTTTTGCAAAGCAATTTTAGACAAATTAGACAATTGTAAGGTCACAATAGGAAATGACTCAAACAACTTCAAACAAACCCATTATGATATTCTAGAAAAAGAATATAATTGTGAAATAGTTTGTTTCGACAAATTAGAAGAAAAAGATATAATCTTCAAACCAGTTAAAACACCTTTTGAATTTAATGAAATCCCCATAGCAAAACATGTTCTAGATGCAGATTATGTAGTTTCTCTAGCTAAACTAAAAATCCACGCTTTATGTCAAGTCACTTTATCTCTAAAAAATATGTTCGGCTGTGTTCCTACAAGACACCATAGAGTTAGAATCCATCCAAGTATTAGAAAAGCATTATTAGATATTTTACAAGTTCGTTATCCAGATTTTGGATTAGTAGATGGAATTATCGGAAACCAAGTAGAGGAAGTTGCCTCAAATCCAATGAGATCAAATATTTTATTAGCATCCCACGATCCATTAGCTTTAGATGTAATAGGAACTAGATGCATGGGCATAGATGAAAACGATATTGAATTCTTAAAAAGAGCAATTAAATTTTACAAATTCGATGTAAATAAAATAGATGTTATCGGAGAACAAGTAAAAAATGTTATGAAAGAATATAACCGAGAATTTGGATTAAAAACAAAATTAAGATACGCTGTAGAAATGTTAAGGAGCAAAGTAATTAAATCAACTTCCTAATCTATAACCTCGATCAAAGAATTAGAATAAAAAGGATGCCATTTTTCTTCCATATCTAAGATAAAACCTTCAATAATTCCCCCAAACTCTTTTGTTCCTCTACGAACATCATCCGCATAAACCAGAATAGAGTGTTCCAAAGCCATCCCATTTCTTGGATGAGTTAAATTAACCCAATTACCAAAATATGGTCTTATTTCTTCATACGCTACATAATTAAACATTAAAGAACAAAATTTTTAAATCTTTTGAACTAAAAACTCAATATTTTTCCCAAACAATTTACTTTTCAATATCTCGAAACCATATTGTTTCAACATTCTCCTCATTTGAATAAAGGAAATAAAATGATAATATCTTTCTTCTTTACCCCATTTAATGTATGTTTCTTTTCTTTTCAATAAAAATTTAGGTTGTAATTTATTCCAGCTAGTAATATAAGCATATCCTTTAGGTTTTAATATCCTACTCAATTCTTTAACACCGTTCTCAGGTTTTTTCAAATGATGTAAAGAAGCAAAACTAACAGCATAATCAAAACTCTCATTTTTATACGGCAACTTTCTCAAATCTCCTAATTTCAAATTTACTTTAAGATTATTTTTTTTAATAAATTTTTTAGCTTGTTTTATCATTTCACTAGAAAAATCAATACCATAACAATCAAATTTTTTAAAAGGCAATAAATTCCTACAATTTCCACAACCCATATCTAAGATCTTCCCTTTTTTCCAAGCTTTACTTAATTCAATAGCTTCTTTCTCAGGTCTTTGTCTAAAATTACTCCAACTCTCCGCTATGTTTCCCCAAACTTTTTTCTGACTCATAGATTTAGAATGGAAATAAACATATTTAAATATTTGTTAGAAACATTATAAATGATGAAAAAAGTGATTATTTTTTCAATTTTTTTGTCTATACTGTTCATCATAGGATGTCAAAGTAAAGAACAAATACAAGAATCCGAAATAAAAAACATTATAATGAATAATCCAGAAATCAAAAAATTAACAGAACATCAACCAGATATCATAGAAATCAAATCGGTTAACTTAATAGATACTAAAGAAATAAAAAACATAGAATGTAGTAAACTAAAAAGTAAAAAAACCTACAAAATAGCAATTAATTTTGATACCGAAGAAAAATCTTCATTCGAACCAATAATTTATATAGATTCTTTAAGCGGAGAAAATTGTTATAATCCCGAAGCAAAAATTTTACCAGATAGGTGTGATTTTGGAAAAGAAATATACTGTGTAGATTTTGATGCAACTACAACTACAACAAATATAATTTTACAAGGAGCTAAAGAACTAAGAAATGTCAAATTCAAATCAAATTATTGCAAAAATGAAATAACTATGGATTTAAATACACAACAACCCACAAAAATTAAGTTCAATGATTGTAATAATTATATAAATCATATTACCCAATTTCAGGACGATATTAGTTATGAATACAATGACCCTACTTCTGAAGAAATGGTATCATCACTTGGCTTAATTAGAGTCTCTTTAAAATAATATGCCTTCCAATTTCTTTAAAAACAGTTAACGTTTTAAACGTATATAAAGCTATTTCTATAATGGAAAATATAGAAAAATTAAGGAAGGAAACAGCAAAGAAAGAAGGATTAAATAAAATTCCAAAGAACATAGAACTAAATTTCCTAAATCCTAATTTAAAAATAAAAACAAAACCAGTTAGAACCATTTCTGGAGTAGCTCCAGTAGCGATTATGACTCGTCCAGAAAAATGTCCTCACGGAAAATGTACGTTTTGTCCCGGAGGTCCAAATTCTTTTTTTGGTAATATCCCAATGTCTTACACAGGAAATGAACCAGCATCTATGAGAGCAATAAGAAATAAATTTGACGCTTATCTACAAGTTTTCAACAGATTAGAACATTACATCTTACTAAACCATATTCCAGAAAAAGTAGAACTAATCATCATGGGAGGCACATTTCCAGCTTACCCAATAGATTATCAAGATGCATTTATCCAAGATGCTTTCAAAGCTATGAATGATTTCTCAAAATTATTTTTTACAAACAACAAATTAAACGAAAAAGCTTTCAAAGATTTCTTCGAATTCGAACTAGATTTTAAATCAAAAGAAAGAGAAATTAAATTATTAAAAAAGATTTCAGATTTAAAAAAATCATCCACATTAGAACAAGAACAAATAAAAAATGAAAACTCAAAAATAAGATGTATAGCATTAGTAATAGAAACAAAACCAGATTGGTGTAAACAAGAACATATTAATCAAATGTTAAAACTAGGAACTACAAGAGTAGAATTAGGAATCCAAACTTTAAATGATTCTATATTAAAAAAAGTTAACCGTGGTCATTCAATACAAGATTCTATAGAAGCAATTCAATTATTAAAAGACTCAGGATTAAAATTCATAGCACACATGATGCCTGGTTTACCATTATCAACTAAAGAAGAAGACATTAATAATTTCAAAGAGTTATTTTCAAATCAAAATTATCAACCAGATGGATTAAAGATTTACCCGTGTATGGTCATGCCAGGAACACCATTAGAAACATTATACAACAAAAAACAATTCGAACCAATTAACACTGAAGAAGCAGGAATAATAATTAAGGAAGCAAAAAAATTCTTCCCAAAATATACAAGAGTTTATAGAATTCAAAGAGACATTCCAACAAAAGTTACAATAGCTGGAGTAGGCATAACAAATTTCAGACAGTATATCCACCAATTAATGGAGAAAGAAAATATTCAATGTAACTGTATCAGGTGTAGAGAACCAAAACATAAAGAAATCAACTGGAATAATGTTAAACTAAATAGAATTGACTATGATGCAAGTAACGGAAAAGAGATTTTCTTTAGTTTTGATGATAACGACATTATATTAGGATTCATAAGATTGAGAATTCCCTACAAACCTTTCAGAGAAGAAATAAATAAAGATTCTGCAATTATAAGAGAAATTCATGTCTATGGACAAGCAGCGAAAATAGGAGAAAAAGGAGAAGTCCAACACCAAGGCTTAGGAACTCAACTATTGGAAAAAGCAGAATCTATAGCTAAAAAAGAATTTGACATAAAAAAGTTATTAATAATTTCAGGAATTGGAGTTAAAGAATATTTCAAAAAATTCGATTATCAAAAAGATGGAGTCTATGTTTCTAAGATCCTAAGATAATTTGTATATAATTTATCACAAATAACTTTAAAAACCTAAATAAAACTTAAATCAACATGTCAAAAATAAAAACTGGAGATTATTTATTAGTATCAAAAGGCCCATTAAACGAGTCATTTTATCCAGATAGAAAACTAGGCAAAATAGTAGAAGAAGAAAATAAACACCCTGAAGGTTATACATTATCAAAAGATGGAGTTTACGAGCCAGTTTTTTCAAAAATACCTATTGTTACAGTGAATAGAGAAGAAGATGGATTTGTTATGATGAGAAGGTCAATAAATCCAAATTTCTTCAAAAAAATTGATCTGAACAATTTAGAAAACACACTAAAAGAAGCTTTTGAAAGGGAGATTGGAAGTGAATACGGAGAATTTGGAAATAGTGGGGAAAACTATTTGGAACGAGTCATCTTTCTTGGGATAAACTAATTGAAATGTATCAAAGACATTACAAAATGTTAGAAAATTACGAAAGTGGAGCAAAAGAAATAGTTGAAAGACCACTAAAACATTTTAGAGGAAAAGGTACAATAACTAGTAAAATAAAATTTCAAGATGAAAGAGGAAATCATCCAGATATAAGACCACATGCATAATTATTAAAATAAAAACCTTTTTAATTTCTAACACAATATGTAATCTAATGCATCCTAAAACTACACTTCTAAACTTTTGGAAAGAAAACTTCAATTTCAAGATTTCAGAACTAGATGCATTCAAAGAGATTGAAAGAGAAAATTTTATTCCAGAAGAAATACAACATTTAGCTTACGAAGATACACCATTACCCATCCTAAGAGGAAAAACGATATCCCAACCAACAACTGTAATGATAATGACCTCTGCTTTAGAATTAAAAAAAGGAGAAAAGGTATTTGAGATTGGAACAGGAAGTGGATATCAAACAGCATTAATAGGAAAAATAATAGGAGAAAAAGGAAGAGTAATCACAACAGAAGTAATTCCTGAACTAATTGATTATGCTGAAAAGAATTTGAAAATTTCTAAATTAAATAATATAGAACTACATGAGATAGATGGCTCAAGAGGATTACAAAAAGAGGCTCCTTTTGATAAAATAATTCTAACAGCAGCTTGCAAAGATTTTCCACAAGAATTAATAGAAGAACTAAAACCAAATGGAATCATTATTGGTCCAATAGGAAACAAAAATGAACAAATGATGGTTAAAGCAATAAAACAAAAAAATAATGATTTAGAATATGAATTCTTAGGTCCTTTTTTATTCTCCCCTTTATATGGAGATTATGGTTTTGAAGTTTGATCTTTTTTCTTAAACCTATCTTTATCTCTCTCAGTTCTTTCAACAAGTTTTTTCTCCCATTCCTCATCTAAATCTATCTCTTCTCTATTAGCTAAGCAAAGGATAGCATAAAGAGCATCACTCAATTCTCCACCCAAATCCTTAAGTTCTTCACCTTCCTTAGCAGGTTTATCTCCGTACACTCTAGCAATTATTCTACCTATTTCAGTTGTTTCTTCGTACATTTGCATAACAATATAAGCTGGATCCCAATAACCACCGTATTGAGAAACTATTTTATCTACTTGCTCTTGTCTTTCTTTAAATGACATAAAAAATCAAAGAATTATAAACTAAATAAACTTTATCAAGGTCTATTATATATTAACCCCAATTCCATTTAGGTTTTTCACCAGTTTTCCAAGCAATTACAATAAAAATTAAAGTTAAAACAATAAAAGTTTCAAAAAGCAAACTTATCTGATCTCTTTTAGTAAAATAATTAGCTAAGAAGATTATCAAAATTATATAAACACCAGTAACCAACCAACCCTCCTTAGAAGAAGGTCTCCATCCCCAACCATATTTTTTTCTTTTAAACCAAAATTCCATAGTAATTATAAATTTTGAAAATTATAAAAACCTTTTTAAAACTAGTTTTATGCTTAAATCCAAAGCAAAAATGATTTTCGAAGACAAGAATGAAATCAGAAAACGTGCATTGTACTATCTCACAGAAATAGAAACCAGAATGGCAAATGGTGCCCCTATAGAGAATGTCCCAGTCGAGGTAAGGGGATATATTATAGGAGCAGGATATGGTTATACAAAAGAAAATCGACTATTTTTAACCAGAGAAGGAGAAACCCTTCTAACATTATTAGTAAAAGAAATGTAATGGGTCCGGGGTGATTTGAACACCCGATCTTCGCCTTTCTTATTACCATTGTAAGGGCAATGTTTGTTAGATTTCAAAATTATTTCAAAATCTCATAACCAGACTAGACCACGGACCCATAAACAAAAACAAATAAATTCAATATTTAAACCTTATGGAAACCTTTAAAAACCAAAATTATTAAAATACAACTATATACTCAAGAATATAAAATGTCTGAACCTAAAGAAACCAAAGAACCTAAGGAATCTAAATTAGAAAACATTAAAGATGAAAACGTTGACGTTCTAAAGAAAAAACTATCTAAAATTAGAACAAAAGTAAACAAATTCAAAAAAGATTTATTAAAAAAATTCGATAAATATATTGTAGGAATAGCAATTCTACCACCAAAAAAAGAAGAAAAAGACTCAATAAATATCTTAGTTCTAGTAGATGATTCCGATTCTAAAAAAATGTCTAAGTTAGAATTAAAAGACAAATTATCTGCAATAGCAACAAATATGGGAAAAGAAATTGACAAAAATTTCCTATCAGAAGTTATTTTACTTTCAGAAATGCAACAAAATTGCTATGATGGAAAAACAGAATTCTTACAAGATCTAGCGATGTCAGCTCCAATTTATGATCCTAAAGATTTAATAGCTGCTCTAAGAGTTTCAGGCGTCCATAAAGAAATGGTTCTAAAGAAATTTGAAAAATATATAATTAGTTACGTTGCTGCAGGTTCATTATTCAGAGGAGAAAAATCTAATGATATTGATGTCTATATTATTGTAGATGATACAGATGTTAAAAAAATGTCCAGATACGAATTAAAGGACAAATTAAGAGCAATTATTTTATCTCAAGCTTTCGAAGCTAACACAATTACAAGAGTAAAGAAAAAATTCCACGTTCAAGTTTATATCTTAACAGACTTCTGGGAAGGAATCAAAGACGCAAATCCAGTCTTCTTCACACTACTAAGGGACGGAATCCCTTTATATGATAGGGGAGTTTTCATGCCTTGGAAATTACTATTAGAGATGGGTAGAATAAAACCATCACCAGAAGCTATTGATATGTTTATATCTAGTGGAGATAAAATGATGGAAAGAATCAGATTCAAATTAAGAGAAATCGTAGAAGCAGATATTTACTGGTCAACTTTAACTCCATCTCAAGCAGCTTTAATGATGTACGGCGTAGCTCCACCTACACCAAAAGAAACTATCCAAATAATGGAAGATATTTTTGTTAAAAAAGAAAAACTATTAGAAAAAAAATATATTGATATTTTAACAGAGATAAGAAAATTCTACAAAGATTTAGAACATGAAAAAATAAAAGAAATAACAGGAAAAGATATTGATAGATTATTAAAAAACGCTAACGATTATTTAGTTAGAATAAAAAAACTATTCACCCAAATAGAAAAGAGAAAAGAAGAAGAAAGTTTAAAGGACATTTCAGAAACCTCAAACACTTTAGTAAAAGATATTCTAAAAATGAATAAAATTACCACTTCTAGTTTAGAATCTGGATTAAAAAAATTAAAAGATAAAAATGAAATCCCATCTAAATTAATAACAATCTATGAAGATGTTCAAAAAGCCTCAAAAGAAAAATTAAACAAAGCAGAAACAAATAAAATTAGAAAAGATTCAAGAGTTTTAATTTCCTCATTAATGGAATATATTCAAAGGAAAAAAGGAAAAGAATTAGAAAAAGCAGCTTTAAGAGTTAAACACTCAGACAATAAATACGCAGAGGTTATTTTATTAGAGGACACAGCTTTCTTAATGGAAGATTTATCAAAAAGAGATGAAGTTACTAAAGCATCTTTAAACAAAGACGGTTCTTTAGGAGAATTAAAAAAATCTAATGTTAAAGAACTAGAAAAACACATAACAACTAAAAAAGTTCCAAAACAAGTTTTCATTAAAGAAGCAACTTTCGAATCTTTAAAGAAATTATTAGGTAAAGATATAGAAATTCTAGTTAGTTATTAAACTAAATAATCGACAATAGTGCCTTGAGTTTCTCCAGGTAAGTAAAATACATCTCTTCTAAGTCTTTGCAAAGGCATGTCTTCAATATCCGGAGAGTCAATTGCTTTGCTAGCTTTTTTCTCAAGTTGACCAGTTCTTACTCTATTCTCCAAAGAAAACCTATTGTTCCCATAAGCAGAATACAAAGGTTTTGCAGAAATTACTCTAGGTACCATACCATTTTACAACATCTCAAAATATTTAACTTTTTCGATTAGAAAACCTTTTAAATCAACAAATTTCTTAAAAAATTAAAATGGAAGCAACAATAGTAAATTTCAGGAGAAGTAGACATCACCAAAACACAAAGCAAGTAATAGTGAAAGCTCCAAAAGTAAACTCAATAAAAGATACAGAATCATTATTAAAAAAAACAATTACATGGAAATCTCCTGCCGGAAAAGAAATTAAGGGAGAAATTAGAGCATCTCATGGAAATAAAGGGTGTGTTAGAGTTTTATTAGAAACAGGCCTACCAGGTCAAGCTTTAGGTCAAAAGGTAAAAATAGAATGAGTTATTCAAATAAAGAAATGAAAGAAGCAGTTTTAAGGGAAGCAAGAGGAAGCCCAGAATATATTCGTACAGCTGCGGTAATCGGAAACTTCCCAATAAATGTATATGATTGTTACAATAATTTTGGACTCGTTCCAGGAAATGCTAATAGGAGTGTCATAAGAAAATTTTGTAGAAATGGAATAGAATCAGCAGTAGAAGAGGACGCAGAACCCGATCCTAAACAATTAAAAATTAGACAATTAAGAATCGCAGCATAAAATGGCAGGTTTAAGAAAATTCAAATGTTACAGAGAAGTAAAAAGAGCTTATACTAGAAAGTCAAAGTACAAAAGAAAAGCATATATCAAAGGGGTTCCAATTTCTAAAATAGTTAGATATCATATGGGAGAACCAAATAAAGAATACAAATTTGAAGTTTCATTATCTACAAAAGAAAGAATGCAAGTTAGACATAATGCTATAGAATCTGCAAGAATAACAAGCAATAGACAATTAGAGTTGAAATTAGGAAAAACAGACTATCATTTCTTAATCAGAACTTATCCTCATCATATTCTAAGAGAAAACAGAATGCTTGTAGGTGCAGGAGCAGATAGAATGCAGACTGGTATGAAACAAGCTTTTGGTAAAGTTGTAGGCATAGCTGCTCAATTAAAAAAAGACCAAAAGATATTCTCAGTTTATGTAAATAAATCTGGTGTAGAAACAGCAAGAGATGCTATGAAAGCAGCAATCAGAAGATTGCCCTTCCAAGGTCATGTTGAAGTAGAAGAAGTAAAACAATAAAACCTAACATTTATAAATTTCTAATATCTTTTTTAACTTAAGAGGTGTTTTTTTGACAGACAACGTAGCTTGGTTTAAAGAGTTGAATAACAAAGACGTAGCAATAGCAGGCGGCAAGGGGGCTTCTTTAGGTGAAATGTATAACGCAGGTTTCCCAATACCCCCAGGATTTGCAGTTACAGCCCAAGCTTTTGGAGATTTCTTAATCGCAACAGGTCTTAAAGATAAAATAGTTGAAATTCTTAAAGGAACAGATGTAGATAACACTAAACAACTCCAAGAAAATTCAAAAAAAATTAAAGAATTAGTTCTAAAAGACAAAATGTCCACAGATTTAATAAAAGACATTATGGAAGCTTATGAACATCTAAACGTTAATGAAGATAAAATAAAAGAATCAAAAGATCCATTAGAAGTTACAAAATCTTTAAAAGAAAATTTACCCTTTGTAGCTGTTAGAAGCAGTGCCACAGCTGAAGATTTACCAGAGGCTTCTTTCGCAGGACAACAAGAAACTTTTCTTAACGTTAAAGGAAACGAAAATTTAGTTAAACACGTTAAAAAATGTTGGGCATCATTATACACACCAAGAGCTATTTTCTATAGAGAGAAAAACAATTTCCCCCATGATAAAGTTTTAATTTCTGTAATAGTCCAAAAAATGGTAAACTCAGAAAAAGCAGGAGTAATGTTCTCAGTAAATCCAGCAACTAATAATAAAGACGAAATTTCAATAGAAGCAGCTTTCGGTTTAGGAGAATTTGTAGTTGGAGGAAAAGTTAACCCAGATTTATATATTTTAGATAAAGGAACCCTAGAACTAAAAACAAAAAAAATATCAAAGAAAAAAATAGGAATGTTCAGAGATGAAAAAACAGGAGAAAATTATACTAAAAAATTCCAAGAAGATGAGCAAGAAAAACAAGTTCTAACAGATAAAGAAATACAAACTTTAGGAAGATTAGCAAAGAAATCAGAAGATCATTACAAAAAACCACAAGATATGGAATTTGCAGTAGAAAAAGATCAAGTTTACATAGTTCAATCTAGACCAGTCACAACATTAAAAGAGCAAATTAAATCAAAGGATCTTAAAGGAGAAGTTTTAACTCAAGGACTTCCAGCATCTCCAGGTTATGGAATTGGAACAGTAAAAATAGTAACAAAAGAAAACATGAGTGAATTCCAAGAAGGTTTTATTCTAGTAACAGAAATGACAAATCCCACAATGGTCCCTATAATGCAAAAAGCAGCTGCAATAGTCACAAATGAAGGAGGAATGACCTGTTTTGAAGGATCTACAAAAGTTCTAACAACGAAAGGATTCTTAGAAATAAGGGAAGTTACTAAAAGGACACTAGAAGGAGAGCAATTCCATTTATTATCTTACGATTATAAAAGTCTAAAACCAAAATGGAAAAAGATAGTAAATGCAGGTTCTAGAATATCACCAATAATCAGAATTTCTACATCTCAAACAGGCAGAATGGAAGAAAATTTTATAGACTTGACCAAAGATCATAAAATGTTCACTTTTAACAATAGGGACCTAATAAAAAAGAAAATAAATGATGTTTTGGTTGACGATGAGGCTTTATGTCTAGTAGATTCTTTACCCCAAAACAACAATTTCAAGAATTACAAATTAGCATATCTAACAGGGGCAATTTTGTCAGATGGAAACATAAGAGTTGATATACATCACACAGGAAATCCTAGAAGGGGAAGGATTACATTAACACAAAAAAGTGATGAATACAGAGCAGATTTTATCACAACATATAAACAGTATTTTAATGAAATATTTGAAGAAGGTCTCAATGAAAGAGAAAAACACACATCTAGTTATATCAGAGGAAGATTAGTAGAAGGATCAGCGACAGATTTCTATTGTAGTAAACTAAAGCCAGCATTATTAATGTCAAAAATAAGTCAAAATTTAGCAGAATGGTGTTTACAATTAGATGAACACAGTAATTTAAATTTTCTAGCTGGTTTAATTGATGGAGACGGTAGTTTTTCAAATAATAGAATTCAAATATATATTGCAAAAGAAAATGTGTTACAAGGAACTATCCTAAGTTGTCTAAATCTGGGGATAATGCCACAAATAACATCAAACAGAAATATCTATAACGTTCAAATTGTAGAAAGAATGAATGACATCTTAAAATTCTCTAGAAAAATAAAAAACAGCGCCTATCCTAAAGTCTTAGGAACCAAGTTAATTGCAGCTAAACAAATTTTAAGTGATATTATAGATGGTGTCAATTGGAATGGAAAGATAAAACCTTATGTAAAAAACAACTTGTTAATTGATTCAAAGAAAATAAAAGAAAGAGTTCTACCATTAGCTAATCCCCAAGATAAAGAAAGATTACAAAAAATTCTTAATTCCTCAATTAGGATGCACAGAGTAAACAAAATACAAGAATTTGGAGAAACAGAAGTTTTCAATTTGGAAGTCGAAGCGGATAACGAAATGGATCATAATTATATAGTCTTCACAAAAAGATATACTCCATTATTGGTTAGTAATTCTCACGCAGCAATAGTAAGTAGAGAATTATCTAAACCTTGTATTGTAGGAACAGAAAATGCTACAAAAGTGCTTAATGATAACCTAATAATTACAGTAGATGGTATCTCAGGAAAAGTTTTCAAAGGAGAAATAGCAGAAGCAAAAAATTTCAAAAAAGAATTAGACACCGGAGAGGGGATAGAAACAAAAACTAAAATTTATATGAATTTAGCAGAGCCTTCCAAAATTGATGATTATAAAAATTTAAACTTTGATGGAATCGGTTTAATGCGTATTGAATTTATAGTTGCGGGTATTGGAGAACATCCTCTAAGTTTATTAAAACAAAAGAAAGAAAGAGTTTACATAGATGGATTGAAAGAAGGAATAGGAAAAATAGCAAAAGCAATTGATCCAAAACCAATAATAGTTAGATTCTCAGATTTTAAAACAAATGAATATAGAGATTTAAAAGGCGGAAAAGAATTCGAACCTCCAGAAGACAACCCTATGATAGGGTGGAGAGGCGTTTCTAGATATATCTCAGAAGGATTCATTGAAGCGTTTAAACTAGAATGCATAGCAATTAAGGAATTAAGAGAAGAATGTAAAAACGTTCATGTAATGCTTCCATTTGTAAGAAATTTAGATGAAGTAAAAAAAGTTCTAGAGATAATGAAATCCCAAGGTTTAGAAAAAAGCAAAGATTTCAAAGTCCTATTAATGGCAGAAGTTCCGGCAATGGCTTTAATTCCAGAGGATTTCGCAACCTTAGATATAGATGGAACATCAATTGGAAGTAATGACTTAAGCATGCTAGTGTTGGGTGTGGATAGGGATTCTGAACTATTAGGAAAAATGGGTTATTTTGATGAAAGAAACAAAGCAGTTTTAACGGCAATGAAAAGAATAATTGAAGGGTTTAAAAAACACAATAAAACTACTGGAATTTGTGGACAATCTGTCAGTGTTTATCCAGAAATAACCGAATTCTTAGTGAAAGAAGGAATAACCTCCGTTTCAGTCAATCCAGATGTAGTGGGCAAAACTCGTAGAATGATTTCAGAAGTAGAAAAGAAACTAAATATTAGCTAGAGATTTTTTTCCTTTTTCAGTTATCTGCCATATTCCTCCTCCCCAACGATTTTTTTCTATTTTTCTTATAAGTCCTTCTTTTTCCAAACTAGTAGTGCCACTTCGATTTCCTTTAAAATGACACCTAACACTATTACTAGTAACACCTATGTTATTAGAAATCTCAGTTGATGTTTTAGGTTTTTCAATTAGCTCATTCAAAATAAGTAATTTGGTTAATCCTTTTGTCCTTCTAATCCACCCTCTATCCTTTCTTTGAATCCACTGATCCAATAATTCTTTTTTTCTTTTATGCAGAAATCCTATCTTTTCATAATATTCCTCTAAACTTTGAGAATTTATTGCAAAATTATATCCAGTATAGAGCTTATTTCTTAACATAGTTTTACATAATTTTATTTCCCCTATTCCCAGCTTCATTTCAGGAAATTTTTTGATAATTAGTACTCTAAATTGAGATAACATTTTTTTATTAAATGAAGAAATCTTTACTCTTGTATCATCAAAACCACCTTCATCATCATTAAAAGATTTTATTCCTTGAGCAATAACTTCTTTTGGCAAATCAAACATTACTTTGGGAATTTCTCCTGTATGTGTACCAAATTCTATTTTATAAAAATATTTTAAAATATAAGATATCACCTTAGGAAATACTACCATGTCAGTATTTAGATTGATAGGAACATCTCCAAAAAATTCAAGATCCTCTTTAAATTCACTTCTTAGTTCAGACCTTGTATTTCTATAATAAGGGTTACCTCCAAATTTGCCATCTTCATTAATTCTTCCATAAGAACTCCCAAATCCATCAGCAAGTAGATGAAAGACTATTCTCACTATTCTTTCATCTTCATACCAAGGAAATTTAGTCTTGATTGATCGACCGCTACCAGGACCTTTAATGGAAATTACATTCCTCTCTAATTCTTCTTTAGAAAACCCAGGATTATTTATTAATTCACACAATTTTAGAATATGTGATAAAGGAATGCTTCTTCTAGTAATAATATTTTTCCAATATGATCGTCCCTTTCTCCAGTTGAATAAGTTATGTTTAGGAATTCCAAGATATTGAGCTAATTTACTTTCCCCTCCAATAACCTCTTTAGCCTTATCTATTAGATTTTTCCTAAAATTATCCCCTAAATCAATCCAAACCAGACCTATAGGTAAATCCCAAACATGAAATACTCTTCCAGTTTTCAATATATCACCTTATAGTTAATGGTTTATTCATTTATAAGTCTCACGGGGGTATGTCGAGTATGTCGAGTAAAAAAACTTCAAAGTAGTAAAACAAGGCGTTTAGTAGCTGAAAAAGAAAAACAACAACAATAGAAACCTTTATAAACGAAATTCTCACTAATAAGTAGTATAAAATGGCAGATAGATCTTTAGATGAATTAGTAGATGAAATGGCTAGAGTTGGTCAATTAGAACAAGTTAGAAGAGGATACAACGAAGCTCAAACAGAAGAAGAAAAAGATGCGTTAAGAAACCTAGGTTATAAAGCACTAGCTGCAGGTTTAAATAATCAAAGTGAAACATTCGATGAAGAATTAGATGTTCTAGCAGATAATTTAGATAAAAATCCATATAATAGAATTAGTGAAGGTGTTCAAAATGGAGCCCGAGGTATAATTAAAGATTACGAAACTCATTTAGATGCTATCTACGAAAGAATAGAATCAAAACTTAACGGAGAATTATCAAAAATAACAGACATGGATGATGAACGTTCTAGATTTAAAGCAGTAAATTCAATCTTATTCTATTTTGCTAGAGCATTAGAAGTGTCAAAACCAAACCAAGAAGAATTAGATGAACAAATAGTAAATAATGTAAGAAACGGTGCAGGAATCTCCGTAACAGGAAATTATGCTGGTGTTGGAAACCCTGAAAAAGCAAGACAAATTACTTACAGATTATTAGCAGGAAAATACGTTTCAGAAGATAAAGATGATGATGGAAAAACTATCGGCTACAAAATTAACTCCGAAGAATTAAAAGAATTAGTAGAGAAAAATCCTTTAGTAGGTTCAATTTTATATTCTATAGAAAAACCAGAAGAGAAATAATCCTTAAAATGACATTAAGAGGAAGATTAAAAGTGGATCGCGAATACACTTTAGAACAAATAGAAGAACTTGGATTAGAATTTGATGCTATGTGGTCAGATTCTCATGTATACAAATATAATGAAAAAGAAAGTTATATGTTCCTACCAATAAATCCAGAAAAAACAAAATTCATATTTGAAAGACTTTTGAATACATCTAGTTAACTATATTTCTTAACAATTTTTTCCATTTCTTTAACAAAATCTTCAGCTTTCTCTCTTAAATCATCTACATCTTTGCCTTTAACACTTTTAATATTTCCATGAGTTATATTATGAGCAACAGAATACATTTCTTTAAAGTGATTAGGATATTTTCTATTTAATTTTCCACCAAAAACCTTTAACAACATATCATAAACATGCTCAGGGCTTGGAGGAGTATGTCCAGTTATCATTAAAGCAGCATGAGCAGCATCAACCATAGCCCAATACATTCCTTCAACAGCACCTAAAATGGCAAATCTACTTCTAGACAAATGCATAGGAGCTCTTTGCATAGTAATATAAATCGCTTCAGGCGTAGGTCTTATTTTACCTCTCCTTAATAATATTTTAAGCGGCGAAAAGAATCCTCCATGGTCAACTAAAGGCGTACCATATCTTAAAACATTAATAGCAACAGGATCTCCTTCTTTCAATTCTTTCCAAAAAGCAGTTAATGTAACTGTATTAATATGTAATTCTTTCTTGTAATTCTGTTTAGAAATTAATAATGCCAAACCTTCTCTATACCAAGCTATTAGCTCTTCATCCCACAAAACAGTACAATCATCTACAATTATTATAATATCAATATCACTTTTCTTATAAGGAGTTTTCTTAGCAACACTACCAAATAAGGCTATAGATTTAATGACCTCTTGAAATTTCTTATAAGCTTTAATAGAGAAATCATAAGCAATATCATAATCTGTATCAATAGTCTTTTGTCTTGTTTCCCTCTTTTTTGCCATTATACCCTCTTAATTCAATACTATATATTAAACTTACTCTTCATCATCTCCCGCAGTGGCAGCAAACCTTCCTCTATCAGGTCCTCCAGTACCACTTCCACCCAAAGCAGCAGGTAATTGTGAAAAACCAGGAGCTCCATACAAATCAAAATATTTCTGAGGTAATAATTCCCCATAACCTCCAGCATAACTTCCAAATTGATCCCAAGCTTTATCCCAAGTCGGTCCAGTATTCTCAGAATACAAAGGAGAATTCAAATCAGATAACGCATACAAATGAGGAACTTCCTTATAATTAGCAACAAATTCTCCAGCTTCAACAATGCCTCTAAATTTCTTAAAACCTTCCTTACCATGTTCTTCTTCAATAGCTCTTAGTTGATCTTTAATATTAACGTCTCCCATTCCAGGAGGTAAATGAGAATCTTCAAATCCAAAATTATCAGTCAAATGAATATGTTTTACTAATGGAGCAATAGTTTCAGCTTCTTTTCTAATGTCTTCATCAGTATATCCAGATTTCTTCAACATATAGATGTGTCCAACATCCCATGTAACTCCAATAGTTTTCTCAGCTGCAGCTTCAGCATCTTTCTTAGACATATTTAAGCCATCTTTCTTAGTAGCTTTCTCAACAAACTCTTTTCTAGCTTCCTCAATAGTTTTTTTCAAACTTTCCGCTCTAGACAAAGCAAACTCAGGATAAACATTCTCTAAACCAACAAAGGGACTATTTTTTCCATATTTCTTATAAGAATATAAAGCAGCTTCAGCTAAAGATTCAGAAGTTTTTTCTTGAGCAAAATCATCAACAGGCATCCATGTGTTAGGAGAAGGCATATCTTCAACAGCCCTAACAGCCATTTCAGTCTGATTAAAGATGGCAGTATTATATTTCTGGCTTAATTCACTTAATTTTTCCTCATACTTCTCTTTCTCTTTACCAGTTGCTCTATTAGCTTTTTTGTAAACTTCATCCAATTGTTTTTCTGTATTCTCGATTAATTTTTCACCTTTCGCAAATTTTTCCTTAAATTTAGGTAATTCAGTTTCATCATAATGTTTATATCTTTCAGCCATTGGACCCTTTTCATGAGGATATTTCTTAAATCTCTCATACATATCCTCAACAGCAGATCTCATATTTTGATAAGTTTCACTCTTAAAATTTTTATTTTCTTGTAATTCTCTTGTCGCCATATTCAAATTTGCTTCATCTCTCTCAGATAATTGACCATCCTCCTCTAAAGCCTTCAAACCTTCAAAGTTCATATTTCTTAAAACAGAATCAGTCCTATCTTGCTTCTCATCCATCATCTTTTTCCATTGTAATAATTGAAATTTTTCCTGATCCCAATTCATATTCTTCATCTGCCTCTCAGGGGTCCAAGGTTCAGCTTCTTCTTTACCAATTCTATGTCTTTCTTTATACCTTGTAGGTCTAACTTCCCCAGTTTGTTGGTTAATCAACATCATCTCAGATCTAGAGTCCGGAGCTTCTATAGTCTCTCCAGTTTCAGGATCAATTTTCTTCAATCCCCCTTTCTCCCATTTCATAGCAGGAAAAGTACCAGCGTGTACAACAATGGGCGTATTGCCTTTAGGATCCAATAAATGAGCTTTGTCCATAACTCCTTCTAATTGTTTTATTTTTCTTTGTTGTTCATGAGGGTCCCACCCTTGCTGACCAAATCCAGCTAAATCCAAATCTTGAATCGGTGCATGTAATGAGGGTTCAGCGCCAGTTAACTTAGCCATTCTATGTATTTCAGTAAAATGTTCCTTAGGAACTTGATCTAGTAATCTCTGATTCATAGTTCCTAATTCAACAGCCTTTAAACCTTGATTTAACCTAGAATTTAATTCCCCAATTTGATTCGCGACTTGCGGAGAAGTAGTAGCTCCAATTCTAGAAGCTTCCATAGAAAATTGATATTTAGAATCCATACTACTAGAATAGTCTTTCTTTATTCCCAATTCTTTTTCATCAGCCATTTAAATATAATCTCCTAATCTTTTTTTCTTCTTATCTCTATCTACTCCTAAAGTATCATCAAAGGCAGTTTTATCAACAAAACTATCTCTCTTAGTTTGATATTCCACATTGTCCTCTTGATATTTATCATTATCCTTACTCATATGATAAGATCCCATTTTACTATCTATCAAACCTTGAGTTTCCGCATTACCTATGTGCCCACCACTAGCTATTTGATTGCTCTGTTCTAATTGTTGATGTGTACTTCCCGTGGTATAGTTTACACTTCCACTTTTATTTGAAGTATAGTCAACATCTTGCCCTTGTATTGGCGTAGCTTCCTGATTAGGAATGTCTAATTCCACTTCAGGTTCAGGTAATTGTACTGTTAATTTAGGTTCCTCAGGCTCTAACTCAACATTTTCTTTTGTAACTAATTTTTCTAATTTAGAACTACCATAAGATTTTTTCTTCTCTAATAGTTGTTTTAATAATTCTTTTAATTTTTTATCTTTAGTTTTTTCAATTAAATCTCTAATAAATTTCTCCTTATTTCTGGCTTTTTTAAGTCCTTCAATAATATCTTTCATTTCCATACTAGAATTAGTATATTACTTTATTTATATTATTTATGCTAAAAATTATCTATATTTAGGATAAGGGTTTACTCTACCAAATGCGCTCTGAGGATTAGCATCTATTCTTGCATTATTCTTAGCAATTTCCGCCCTTACAACTTCTTTTTCTCCAGAAGGAATAAATCCAGATGTTCTAGGATGTTTTTTTGTACCATCCTCATTTCTATTTTCTGGCTTAACAACTTTTACCATAGTCTTTCCAACCCTATACCTATTTCCCTTAGCACGATTACCATAATGATTAGCAGAATTTAATCTTTCTAATAGATCAGGTGAAATATCTCCCGCATATAAACCTTCATCAGCTTCCATCAAAGGTCTATCGAAAACACCTTCATCTTCTGCTTTTTCAAATAATTCCTTAGTCGCGTATTTTTGCAGAAATTCATTGTTATCCATTTCCATATCTCTTAGAAAAGCATCATAGGTCCAAATACTTACTCTTTCCCCATCAATAACAACAATTGAATCTTCCCTATGAAATCTATTTTTAAATACTGATTCCCCCAATCTATAAAGTAAAGAAGCATCAGATTCTTCTTGTCTCATCCTATCCATTACAAAAATAGCATTAGCAGCTTCATCAGTCATCTGTTCTAAAGCTCTTCTAGCCCTACCATTAGAAATATGTTTATTTCCTCTATCTCCTGGTCTAAATCCTTTTGACATAGTAAAAACTAAAAATCTACCCTATATAAACTTTACTCTGTATACATCCCATGAGCTTTCTTATAAACCAAATAAACAGCATATGCCGATTGATTAGAAGATTTAGCAACATCACTCCTATCCTCTCCTTCAACTCTCTCAACAGTATTTTTACTTATTTTCTTAATAAACTCAGGAACACCTTTAAAATTTTCACCTAAAGCTTGTAAAGGACCAGGACTCTTTGCTTTATCTTCTTTTTTTATTTTATCTTTCAATTTCTCAATATCTTTAACAACATTTTTTCTCAATTTCTTGTCATCAATAGTTTCAACAAATTCTTGCAAAAATCCCAATCTTTCCCTAGGATCCTCAAATTCTTTATCTTCACCTTCAAAATAATCTTTTAAGCTTTCCTCAACTTCTTTAATAATATCATCTCCTAAATTAGCCATTTCAAAAGCTTCATGTAATTCATATTCTTCAACTGCTTTCTTCTCATCAGCATTTAAAGCAAATCCTCTAAATTGCATATCCACTCTCCCACCTTGAGTATAATGCACTCCAGCTTGACTCTGTCTCATCGTATGTGGAATAGTTCTAAAATCAAAAGTAGCCTCAACAGCCATAAAAAAATCTCCTTGTTTCTTAGTTCCTAATAAAGAAGCTTGCACTTGTAAAGTATTAAAAGTTGTAACTAAATCAGGAGATCTACTAACCTCAGAATTTAATCTTTTGGCAGCTTGAAAATAAGGTTTTGCCCATTGCCCATATAATTTTAAACTCTCAATCTGGGATTTTAAATAATTTCTTTCAATTTTATATCTTCTTTCTAATTCCTTACCACTCAACCTTTCCCAAGTTAAATAATCTGCCATCCTAGGACCTAAAATCCTTTTAACCCTCTCATTCAAATCCATAACCCTCCCATTTAATTCCAATTTTTCATTTTCAGCAGCCATAAAAGCATCTCTTAAAGTAACAAATTGTAATTGTTG
>NZBI01000002.1 GCA_002687825.1 Nanobdellota archaeon | reverse complement strand
ATAAAAAAAGGATATGATATAGTCGCAATGGTTCACGGAGACGGCCAATATGCTCCTGAAGAATTACCTAAATTAATCAGAAGATTAGAAGAAAACCATGCTGACATGATTTTCGGTTCTAGAGTTCTAGGCAATGCCCTAAAAGGAGGTATGCCTATGTACAAATTTTTAGGAAATAGAATTTTAACATTAATTGAAAACAAGTTTCTTAAATTAAATCTATCTGAATATCATTCAGGATATAGAATTTATAATTGTAATGCCTTGAAAAAAGTGCCTTANCANAGNTGNTCTAATNATTTCCANTTTGATACAGANATTCTTAATTATGTTNAAAGAAGCNGGNTTNAAAATTATTGAAGAACCTATCCCTACATATTATGGGGATGAAATTAGTAGAGTTAAAGTTTGGAAATATGGATATAATTGTATAAATGCAGTTATAGGTTATTGGCTTTTCAAAAAAGGTTTGAAAAAAACTTCTAAGTTCGATTTATCTAAGCGCGAATAAAAAATCAACACTAAACACAATTAAGATTAAAAATACCAAAATAGCTATAAGTGTCTTAAATTTTTTTATATTTACTAATAACAAGGAAGAATATATAGCAATAATAGGATTTAATGAAATCAAATATTTCCCATGACCAAATCTACCAGTACAAACTCCTGTTTTAATTAAATCTAATAGATTACAGCTAAGATGTATTAAAAAAAACATGCTTAGTAAAGCTACTAGCAACACAAATCTTAATTCTTTAACTTTCTTAAAATTTTTAAATATACTATAAAAAGTTAATAAAGTCAAAAATAAGGAACTAAAAACAAGAGGGATAAAAAGAGAATCTACTCCTCCATAAATTCCACCCCAGAACGCATTAAAATATAATGGAATTCTAAAAAGATCTGTAGCAAATATCTCGTTTAAAAATGGACCCATAGGGTTTCCAAATGTGAGAAAATTCCTAATAAAAGGATATGCACCAACAACAGATCCAATAACCATAGATAGAAACAGAAATTTCGCTTTGTAATATTTCTTTTTCAAATATAAACTCACAAACAAAATCCCCATAGCAATAAAACTCATAACACCAGCAAGAAAACTTAAGAGAGATAATCCAGCAACAAGCCCTAAGGCAATTGAATTTCTTAAGTTTGATTTCTCATAAAGTCTAACAAACATGTAGATTGTAGCAATCAAAAAGGGATAGTATAAAACTCCATCATATACCATTGCACCATAGAACAAATGAACCGGAAGAAACGCAAATATAGCTAAGGAAAAAATAATGAATTTTTTATCCAATTTATACCTTCTCGCTAACTCTATCAAAAGTAATAGAAATAGTAGATTAGTAATTGCTATAATTATTATAGTCAAACTATGCAAAACCAATAAATTGCTAATTTCAAATGAGTCAGCTATATTAAATACGCCAGCACCTAAGAAATAATAAAGTGGGCTATGATACATTCCTTTCAAAGGGCCACACAACTCTCCATCCGGACCAAGATCTCCATTGGGTCCCCCATCACAAAATCCAGGAACTTCAAAAGGGAATTCACCATAAGCAGCAACATATTTTATTGTATTGTAATGCCAATAAAAGTCAGGCATCAAGTTTTCTTTTGACAACATACATTCTTCAGCATCTCCTAAGCTACAATTTGTTGCAAACACAAAGCCAAGTACAGAAACAAAAAATGCAGATAAAAGTACAAAAACTACTAAGACTCCAAAGTATCTTTCAAAAAAATTCTCCCCCATAATCATCTTTTAGCCTAGATTAGGTAAACTTAAATAACTTTTTGTGCAGGTTTTTTGCATGGATAGGGGTAATTTCGTATACAATTTATTAGAAAATTGCGATAGTATGTTAGACATAGGGTGTGCTAGTGGTTACTACACGAAATTATATGCTAAAAAATGTAAGGAAATCATAGGTATAGATCCAAATAAGGACCTAGTAGAAAAAGCAAAAAAAGAAAATCCAGAATTAGAATTCATTGAAGCAGGCGCTGAAAATCTACCATTTAAAGAAGAAACCTTCAACACAGTAATCTTAAGCGACGTTCTAGAACACGTACAAGATGAAACAAAGAGTTTAGAAGAAATCTATAGAGTTCTAAAAAAAGATGGAATACTAATAATTACAGTCCCCCATACAGGATTATTTAGTTTCTTAGATGTTGACAATTATAGTTGGCGCTTAAGACAACACCCTAAATTATACAATTTTATCCATAGATTAAAAGGCAGAGAAGCGCCAAAGGTAAAAGAAGGATACACAAACAAACACAGACATTATTCAATAAAAGACTTAAGAATATTATTAAATAAATTTGAAATTCTTAATTACAAAAGAAGAGGTTTAATTACAGGATACATTGGAAATCACTTAGAATTATTTTCCAGATGGATTTTTAATAAAACATTAAAATTTAACAGAATAAGATATCTAGATTCTAACATAAATTTTGGAAGAATTTCTGATTCAATTAGCATAATTGCAAAAAAATCAGAATAAAGCATAGATAAATGGAGATAGTGCACTACTCTGTCCAAATATAATTAATCCACCTACAAGAATTAACATTATTATGATAGGCGTAAGCCACCAAGCCTTTCTAATCCTTAAAAAATCCCACAATTCAAATAAAAGACTCTTATTTCCCATCTTTGTTCAGACTAAATTTTCCTTTATTAATTTTTCGTAAATTGCCTCGGCTATCATATCATTTGCAATCTCGTTAGGATGCGCATCTTCTCCACTCACCCACAAAGATTCTGGTTCATAACCTTGCAAATAAGGCAAAACATTCAGAACATATGTGTTTTCATCTTCAAAGGTTCTAATGAATTCATTAACAGATTCAAAAGGATAAGGGTCAAGTTTGTGTAATTCTGGAATTATAACTATCACTACAGGAATGCCTTTTTCTTTTGAAATATCTTTAAGTTCATTAATAGCATCCTCAAAAAGAACTCTTCCTTCAAAATCTTCTTTGTACAAATTGTTATAATAATCCAAAAAATTCCCTTTTTCAGAAAGTTTCCCCACAGAATTACGATATTTCCCCCACAAGTATCCGTAAAGGTAAGATTTTCTTTTCAAAAAATAATTACTAACTTCTGGAGTCATTTCTGCATCATTAATGTAATGGCCCAGGATTATGATATCTGGATCATATTTTATCCCTTCTTCCTTTAGAAATGCAACTTCCATTTGAGTATTATAATTCCCTACTCCTGTATTGATAACTTGAGTATCTTCCAATTTTTTTTCCAAAAGTTTAGAGTAGATCTTATCAAATTCAACCCCCCATCCAAAAGTAACTGAATCGCCCAAAACTAAAATTCTTTTCACATTCTCTACATTTTCATATTCGTAATCATAATCTCTCAATCCATTTGAGTTAATTCTTACATTTGCACCATAAAGATCAATATCTACATCAGGCTTGTGTTCGTGAGAGATAAGGAGGTTTTCAGAAGGTTGTTTAGCAAAAGAAGCGTATCTCCACATTTCAGTATCATAATTAAAAATAGAATCATAACTTGCTCTAGCCAAAATCTCTCCAACGAATAAAAAAATCAGGATTGTTATTAACATTAACGAAAATCCCTGTATTTTTCTTTTAGTTTTAACTCTCATTTTAACATTCTATTTTTTTTACAATATGATTATGTAATTCTTCTGCTGCGATTTCATGTCCCTTTCTATTAGGGTGGTGATTGTTTTTAGAAACCCACAAATCTTCAAAGTTCTTCCCCACAAATGCATCTGTTAAATCTAAATTATCCTCATTAACACTCTCTAAGTATTCTAACATATTCTTATAAAATTCCACATCTGGATCAACAAAATCTTCTTCATCTTCTAAAATAGGGAAGTACAAAAATAAAATCGAAACATCTTTTCCCTTACCAATATCAATAAATTCTTGTAAAGTTTTTTCATTTTGTTCTCTTCCAATTGTATTTACAAAAATCTCCCCTCCTTCAACTTGTTCAGACTTTGCTGTTAAATATTTTAAATTCACTATCTGATACTTCTTACGTAAATAAGCGAACAAATAAGAATGTCTCTTTAAAGAATCTTTAAGAGGAAAGTATCTATATTGCACATTAGGTCTAGAAAATAGGTTAACCATTATCAAATCTGGACCATATTTCAAACCTTTCTCTTTTAACGTCTCTAATTCATAAACCATATTATAACCGCTAACACCCATATTCAAAACTTCAATCTTATCTTCACAATAATTATTCAAAGAAACCTCTAATTGTTTTGAGTAAGTATCTTCTAAATCCACACCTTCTCCAAATGTGAATGAAGCACCTAAACTAATAATTCTTAACACATCTCTTGGTTTTTTAACACTATAATCTTTATTATCTCTAAATCCATCTTTGTTGATTTTTGTATAATGATCTTTAAAATATCCCTCTGCATTCGGAATTAATTGATTAGATAAGTTAGAATTTCCCTCCATAAAGAAAACATCATATTCACTCTTTTCAACATTAGCAAATCTAGCAATTAATTCTCCTAAACTCAAAAAAATAATTACAACTACCACCAAAAGACTAATATTTTTAATCAGTTTTTTTAATTTATATTTACTAATTCTTGACATATTTCAAATCCAGCAGGCGCCCTTTATAAGTTTATATCTTCCATAAATAACTTAAAATTCTCTAGTTCTTAGATTTAACATGTCTTCCATAATTAAAATAATGGTCCATCACTTTCACTAATCCTTTCCTATTGTTTATCAAAGAAAAGAAATACAAGAACATTCTAATATAAATGTGTCTCTTCCTAAAAAGCATTTTTGGATTTAACATAAACATAACAAGGTTTCTCTTATAGGTTTTAACAATCCTATTTAGGCCAGCTCTTAATTCATCAGTAGAAAGATCTTTAATTTTCAAATGTCCAAAATCGTAATCTGTAATCCCATCCGTTCCCTCAACAAAAATACCTTCTTTTTTGGATATATCATATAAATCTGTTCCAAAAAGGGGAATTGTAGCAGCACAAAAGATAAGGTCTGGCTTTGCTCTTTTTATAAAGTTGATAGTCTCTTGTATTGTTTCTTTTGTTTCGCCCATAGAACCAACCATTAAGTTTGATCTACCTAATATTCCAGCTTCTTCAGTCCATTTCAATGCCTTCTCTGCTTGTTCAACTTTCGTTCCCTTTCTCAAGTTGTCCATCATTTTCTGAGAGCCTGATTCAATACCATAGGCTATGTAAACACATCCTGCCTTTCCCATTTTATTCAACATTTCTGGATCAACAGTATCAACTCTACTAGGAAGTCCCCATTTAATATTAATTTTTTCTCTTATCAAAGCATCACAGAAACTTATCATCCAATTTCTATCATAAGTTGGTTCGTCATTGCCAATATCAAGAGATTTAATTTTATATGTCTTGATCAAATATTTTATCTCTTTTATGACATCTTCCACACCTCTATATCTATTCCTGCTACCGGATAACTTCCTAAGAATTGGTTGACAAAATATACAATTTCCAAAACACCCCTTACTTACCAACAAACCAGTACTTGGATAGGGAAGTGGCATTAAAGGTACATTTTTAAGATATTTCTCCATCGGCAATAAATCTCTCGCAGGCCAGGCCAGTTCATCTAAGTTATCTACAAAAGGTCTTTGAGAATTAACCTCAATCTTTTTACCAACTCTATAAGCTACACCCTTAACCTCAATCTTTTTACCAATGACATTCTTTCTTCCACCTTTCTCATTAAGAAATGTTAATAGTTCTGGAAATGCTATTTCTCCTTCTCCATGAATAACAAAATCAACATCAAAATCTTCAAGTACACTTCCAGGATGAGCCGTAGAATGTGCTCCTCCAGCAATTATTGCGGTATCTGGAAGTATTTTTCTTGTTATACTTATGTATTTGTTAACTTGTTTTTCTAAAGATGTAGTAAAGGATATTCCCAGTGCATCTGGCTTTATTTTTTTTAAATCCTCTTCAAATTCGCTCCAATTTCGATAAAAAGTCCCATCTCTTAAGTGAACGTCAAATCCTGCTTTTCTTAAAGCTCCACCAACATAAGCAACACCCATAGGGACCCTAGAATAAATATCTGTGATATGGGACTCATCCCCTCCAAACCGACAGTACAATACCAGAATCTTCATTTTACCAAGAAAAACGATATGCTTATATAAAGTTTTTGATTCGTTTAACAATAGTTAAAATATATTTTGGGGGCATAATGAACACTAAAACTAATCTCTTCAATGTAGGAAAGAGAATGTTAGATAAAAGGGCAAACAATCCTTTCTATCTCATCTGTTACGTAACTAACAAGTGTAATTTAACCTGCGAACATTGCTTTTATTCTGCAGAACTTAATAATTCACAAAAGGATGAATTGACTCTTGAAGAATATGAAAAAATCTCTAAAAACATGGGTAAAGTTTTGTTTATGTCTCTTACCGGAGGAGAACCTTTCCTTAGAAGGGATGTAGCACAAATTGCTGAACTATTTTGCAAAAATAATGGTGTAAGAAAATTAGCAATACCGACTAACGGAACATTTACAAAACAAGTTGTAGAAGGAGTTAGATATATCTTAGAAAATTGTAAAAATACTTCTTTAGATATAAATATTTCAATAGACGGAATTGGAAAAGACCATAATGACATAAGGGGACAAAAAGATAGTTTTGAAAGAGCTACTAATACTTACAAAGCTCTAGCCGAACTTAAGAAAGAATTTAACAAACTAGGAATAAGCATATTAGCAACAGTTACTTCTCAAAATCAAGACAAGATGGAAGAAATCCAGGCTTATGTAAAAAAAGAATTTCCACAAGCTGTCTTTTCTGTTAATTTAATTAGAGGAACACCTAAAAACCCGCAAATTTCTAATGTAGATATAAAAAAATATGAAAATATCGCAAGCAGAATTATCAATGGTTATCAAAGTGATAAGTTTAATAAAAATGCTCCTTTAGCAAAAATAAGTGCTTCAAAAAATGCTCTTAGGGCAGATATCATTTCTAAAACTTACAAAAATAACAAATTTATTTCTCAATGCTATGCAGCGCAATTAAGTGGAGTAATGTATGAAAACGGAGACGTCTTTCCATGTGAGTTATTAGATGAAGATAAAAAAATAGGAAATATTAGGGATTTTGATTATAATTTTAAAAAATTATGGAACTCTGAAAAAGCTACAGAAGTAATTAAATATATTAAAGATACCAAATGTTTTTGCACTCATGAATGTTTTTGGTCAACAAATATTTTATTTAACCTTAAACACTATCCAAAGCTATTGCTAGAATCTAGCAAGCTGTAAATTTATTATATTCACTAATCTATTCCAATGATAATTCTTTGTTATTTCAACACATTCTTTTGATATTTTTTTAGATAACTTATTGTCAGATAGAATTTTAATAATGCCTTTAGATAATTCTTTTTCATCTCCTGGTTTTACCAATACTGCCGCTCTTCCATCTTCTGTAATTTTTCTACGATCTCCGACATCACTAGTAACAACTGGCACTCCTAAAGACATACTCTCAATAATCTTCAATGGGAATCTTGCTTTATTTACTAAGGTATCATAAATTGGATCAATAGTAACATCTGCTAATTTAAGATAACAAGGAATATCTTCAGAATCTACTGCTCCAGTAAAAATAATAGAATCAATTTTTAATTTTTCAGCATATTTTTTTAAAAAATCTATATCTTCTCCACCACCAACTAAAACCAGCACAGAATTTTCCACAGTTTCTTTAACAATCTTAAAAGCCTTTAATAATAGATCCACAGCATGACCAGACATCAAACTTAATGATCCAAAATACAAGACAACTTTTTTGTTTTTAAGATTAAATTCTTTTTTAAGTTCTAAAATTTTATTCTCATCTATTTTACTAAAGCGCTCAACGTCAATTCCATTTGGTAAGTAAATCAATTCTTTCTTATTAATTCCAAGTTTTTCATATCTGTTTCTTAAAAATAAATTGTGTGTCGTAATTTTATCAGCAAACTTCGGGAGATAATTCTCAAATAGAACAAACAAAATTTTCTCAAATTTAGAAAGTTTATTGGAATAAGCTTCATAATCATCACAGTCTACAAATAGTTTTTTTCTTTTCAAGAATTTAACAATTAAAGCAGGAATTCCATTAATTGGCTGAGGCTTAAAAACATACAATACATCAGATTTCAATGCTAATCCTTTCAAGCACATTCTAAAGGTTGATACAAAAACTGTTCTAATCAATTGGAGTTTATTCATGTAGATTTTTTTACCATTAATTTTTAAAACATGCATCTGACCAACATAGAAAATATTAACTCCTTCTTTCACAAAAGTTTTTTGTTTTAGAGATTCAAAATTATGATGTAGTGTAATTATATTAACATTGTAGTTCTTTTTAACTAACTCTTTAGCAATAGGAAAATACCTCCCAACCCCATTTGGGCTTTCCAAGCTTTGATTTACGAAAAAAGTTACATTTAACATCCTATTAACCCCACTTTACCTATCAAAGGAAATCTTTTTAAAGTTTATTAGCAAAAATATCTTTGAAAATGAAAGACCGCTATAAGCGAGTTTTACTTTGTATGCCAACTTTACCTGGAGTCTACGCAGCACCATCTAGTCCTTCCATAACTCTTGGTTACTTGTCAGAAGTTCTAATAGATAATAAAATAGAACATGAAATCTTTGATATGAGATTTGGATATACCTTAGAAGAATTAAAGAAGAAAATAAAGGAATTCAAACCAGATTTGATCGGATTTTCAATATTCACTTATCATCACGACATTCCTTATGACTACGCTAAAAGCATAAAAAAAGATTTTCCAAATATTCATATATTGTTTGGAGGACCCCATGCATCCACAGTAAAAAGTCAAATACTCGAAGAATCAATTGCAGATTATGGTTTGATAAGAGAGGGAGAAAACGCAATATTATCTTTGTGCAAAGGAAAAAAATTAAGTGAAATAGACAGCTTAATTTTTAGAGAGAAGGGAAAAGTTATACAAAATCAAGAAGGTCCCTTTGTAGATGTAACCAGATTATCATTTCCTAAATATGAAAAGTTTGAGTTAAACAGATATCTAAGAAAGCAAATCAACATAATGACTTCTCGTGGATGCCCTTATAGTTGCACTTATTGTTCAATTAAAACCACAGTTGGAAGACAAATGAGGATGAGAACTCCTAAACACGTAGCTGAAGAAGTAAAATATTGGTATGACAAAGATTATAGAAATTTAGATTTCACAGATGATAATTTTGCATTTGATAGAGAAAGGACACTTGGTATCTGTGAAGAAATAAGTAAAATGAATTTCAAAGATCTAAAAATATCTGTATGTAATGGGATAAGGGCAGATAAAGTTGATAGGGAAGTTCTAACCCAAATGAAAAAAATGGGGGTTTCAGAAATTTCTATCGGAGTCGATGGTGGAAATAATAAAGTAATGAAAGCTTCAAAAAGAGGAGAAACTGTAGAACAAATCGATGAAGCAATAAAAATTGCATGCGAATTAGATTACATAGTAAATTTATTTTTTATTGTTGGTATGCCTCAAGAAACTATGGAAGATGTAAAAGAATCAATTAAACTAGCCTTGAAATATCCCGTTAATAATGCTAATTTCTATAATGCAGTCCCGTTCCCAGGAACAGAATTATATGATTATATAAAGAAAAATAAACTATTTGTTGTAAAAGATCCAGATTACCTTAACGATACAGCTCATTTCGATGATCCTATATTTACAACATCAGAGTTTCCTCTTAAAGAAAGAAGAAAAATGCTTAAAATGACTAAGAAAGCTGAAAAAGAAATTTTAAGAAGAACTTTTGTTAGGAAATTAAAAAAATTCGGGATTATCAGCGAGATTTCTTCCCATATAATCTTCTACAAACCAGTATATAAAACGCTTCAAAACTTAACTTACAAATCTCCATCATTCAAGAAAGCACTTATTCTCTTAACTGAAAAATTTAATTTAAGAAGAATGGAATCTATCAGATAAAAAACTTCTTTATCCCTTCTAAAATATCAGTTTTGGGCTCCCAATCAAGTTCGTTTTTTGTTTTTGATATATCTGCCCAAAAATCAACGTCACTTTCAGAATCTTTTAACAACACATCAAAATTATAATGTTTAGAAACTATCTCTACGATTTCCTTAACACTTGTAGATTTCCCTGAACCAATATTATATATAGAACTTTCACCATTTTCAACTATAGAATAAATAGCATCAGCAACATCCCCAACATAAACAAAGTCATTTTTAGCATTGGGAGTTTTGATTTCTGGATCTTCTTTATTTTTAATGCAGTTTATTATGTGCGGAATTAAAGAATGTTCTTTTTGACCAGGACCATAGACATAAAACAACCTAGTCCATATAAATTGAATATTTTTCTCATTTGCAAGAGTCTCTCCCATTAAACGTAATGAGTTTTTTGCTACATTAAAAGGAGAACTTGGATTAATCACATCCCCTTCTTTAAGTTCACCATTTTTATTTTCATATTCCCAACAGCTTCCAATTCCAATTATCTTAGAACATCCAATCTCTGCTAAAACAGAAAAAAGATCTAACCCATATTTAAGATTCTTTGAACTTATTTCATATCCATAATCTGGAATGCCTTCCCATGCAAGATGAACGCAAACTTCAGGTTTAAAATTCTCTAACTTTTCCTTCCAACTTTCAATATCAGACAAATCTCCCTCTATAGAGTTTACTCCTTCAATTTTATCTTCACAAGTTAACAATAGAATTTCATTATCTCCTTCTAACAGTCTCTCAACTACATGCCTACCAATAAATCCAGTTCCCCCAGTAACAAAAATTCTCATAGTCTCAAACTTTTATGTTTCTCAACAAATTCCTTAAAACTCATAGCCTTTGAATCTCTTTCAGACACAATTGCTTCTTTAACCGGCCATTCAATACCTAAGTCAGGATCGTCCCATTTTATAGAACATTGGTGATCAGGAGAATAAACGTTATCCATTTTATACAGTAAAGTACAATTCTCACTTAGGGTGCACATTCCCATCCCAAAACCCCTAGGAACATATAACATTTTTTTATTATCCGCAGAAACTATAGTACTTTCCCATTTACCAAATGTCTTAGATCCTTCCCTCAAATCCACATAAACTAAAAATATTTCTCCACTCACAACTCTAATGAGTTTGCCTTCAGCATAAGGTGGAAGTTGAAAGTGAAGCCCTCTAACAATATTTTTTTCTTTAGAATGAGAATGATTCTCTTGTACCCAATTTTTATTCAAATCATATTTCCTAAATGTTTCTTCATCATAAGTCCTCATAAAAAATCCTCGCTCATCATTTTTAGGATCTAATTCAATTTCAAACACACCATTAATCCCATTTTCTTTTACCACAATCCCATCTCCCTTTATTTCAGGATCATTTGGTAAAGGTACAATACATTTTCCAGTAAATCCATAATCTTTCCTAAGAATTTTTGTTATTTCATCAGCAAAATTCCAAGCTAAAATAAATACTTGATCTGGATTTTTGGCCATAACAATTTCCGGACTATCTATCTGTATATGTGTTCCAGCAGTGTATTTTTTTTGTTTTAATGGATTTTGATCCGCAATTATTGGAAGTGTCTCGGGAGTTATCTTACAAAAATTCAATAATGTTGAACTTCTTGCTGAAGCACCATATCCAACAATATTTTTATCAGCATTTTTAAGAATCTCAAGTAATTTATCTCTATGTTTGTAAGATTTGTCAGCAAATTCTTGCCAGCTATCAAATTCATTTAATTTTATCTTTTCCTCAGCATCTCTGAATTCTTGTACAACCGGCTTCTCTTCTTTATTGTTTTTTACATACAATACAAATGAACCTCCACTTATAGGACTCATTTCAATATCCTGAACATATAAACCATATTTATTCAACAATTTCTCTAAGCTTTTCAAAGTAAAATAACATAAATGCTCATGATAGATAGAATCATAATGCAGTTCTTCAAGAATTATCTTAGCATAATGTATCTCTAAAATTAATAATCCTTTATCATCCAAACATAATTTCAATCCTTTTACAAATTCATGAAGATTAGCCACATGAGGAAGAACATTTCTTGCAAATACAACTTTAGGCTTTCCCTGCTCCTCAATAACTTCTTCTGCCACATCTTCTCCAAAGAATCCAAGTTTTGTAGGGACTCCCCTCTTTATGGCCATTTCAACAATATTTTCAGCAGGATCTACTCCTAAAACTTTATGACCTTTTTCAACAAATGGCATTAAAAATGTTCCATCATTACTAGCAATTTCTAAAGCATATCCATCTTCTAAATTAACTCTTGACAAAACTTCCTCGCAGAATTTTTTAGAATATTCTTTAGCAACTGTTGAAGTCTGTGTAACCCAAACATATTTTGAAAATAACTCTTTAGGATCGACAGTATGGTTTAATTGAACCAAATTACATCCAGGACACCAACTTAAACTAAGCGGATAAAACTTATCTTTCTCCTCTAAATTTTCTAATAAAGAATTAGCAGGAGGCTGTTCTCCTAAATCGAAAAATTCTTTGATATTAGGATTTTCACAGATCCTACAAGTAGTTATCCTTCCAACTACATCCTTAACAATATCTAAGAGGCTATTTTTCTCATCTACTAAAAATGTTTTAACTCCCACATTATAACCTGCTTCAATATCTCTATCATCATCTCCAATAAAAACTGCCTTTCTCAAATCTATTTGATTATCTCTTGAAGCTTGAAGTAACATTCCTGGATTTGGTTTTCTACAATTACAACCTTCGTTCCAGTCATGAGGGCAATGATAAACTCCCTTAATTTCAACATTTTCTTCTTCTAATTTATTAATCATGTTATCATGGATTTCTTTCAAATCTCCTTCACTCATCATCCCTTTATTTATTCCAGGTTGATTTGTTAATATGTAAATATCATAACAGTTATCTGCCAAGATTTTCAAAGCTTCAACAACACCAGGTAAAAATTCAAAACCATCCCAATTCTTCACATAATCTCCTTCAGGAGTATCTTTATTTATCACTCCATCTCTATCTAAAAAAATAACTTTATTCGGTTTTAAGAACTTTTCAGTTATAGGCAGTCTTTCCAAATCTCCTATGCTGTAATATTTATGGTCTGTTAAGTATCCAGCAACTTCTCCATTCTCAGCTAATTTACCCATTAAATCTGCTTCGAAATGAAAGTTATCTCTAGGAGCATTTTCTATAATTTTCTTATTGACAATAAAGAAACCAACATCAACTCCATTCAAATTTTCTTTCTCTCTTTTTCTGTCATAAACTTCAACCTTTCCCAGGTCATTAACTAAAATATTATTTTTTGTTGAGTTATCTAGATTACTAAAAACAGTTGTAGTCAAAGAAGCTCCATGACTTTCATGAAATCTCAATAATTTTTTCAAATTCAATGGCCAATAATTATCGCAATACATCAATAAGAAATTTTCATCCAATAGATTTTCAGCTTCTTTTATTCTTCTTCCAGTGTCCCATTCAACATCACCAACAGAATGCTTTATGTCCAAACCAAACTTTTTTCCATCCTTGAAATGTTCAGTTATTTTTTCACTTTTATATCCAGAACAAATAACAACTTCTTCTATCCCATTTTCTTTTAATAATTCAAGCAAAGATTCCATAAACACTTTGTCATTTAATTTCACCATTGGTTTAGGTATCTCATCTGTAATTGGTTTTAATCTCTCTCCTATCCCTCCAGCAAGTATAACTGCTTGTTTTATTTTAGTCTTTAAAGTTCTATAAAATTCATCGTCAATTTCTTTATTTTCTATCAAATATTTTAATTGAGGCAACCTATTACAAATTCTACCTCTAAATTTACCTTCATCAAAGTTTATTTTATCAAAAAATTCAACAAGCTCCTTCCCACCTTTCTCCAAATTCCATTCTGGCTTATAATAATCTTTTAATTGTGTTAATATTTTTTTAAATGAAACTTTATATGTCCTAGAATCACTTCCATGTTCTCCAGTAAAAATAAGTTCGCTTCCTTCAACAGATTTTTGTGCTGCCTCTGCCAAATCTCTAACTGTGTAATTCCCATTCTCAATACCAACATTAAACGATTCATTTGCCACTAATTCTTTAGGGGCTTCCAAGCCAGCAATATAAGCATTACTAACATCTCTTACATGCACAACAGGCCTCCAAGGAGTACCATCACTTTTAATCTCAATTTTTCCAGTAGTATAAGCACATCCGACAAGATTGTTAAAGACAATATCACATCTCAAATTAGGACTAGCTCCAAAAACTGTAGATGGTCTAAAACAAACAACAACAAAATCATCAGTTCCTAGCTTTTTCAAAACTTTTTCAGCTTCCCATTTAGTTCTAGCATAAGCAGTTATTGGGTTTTTTTCACTATTATCTTCTTCTAGCTCATCTCCAGTATTAGAAACTCCATACATACTTTGTGATGAAGAATAAACAAATCTCTTAATTCCACATTCTTTTGCTAAACGCGCTAATTTTATCGTTCCTCTAAGATTAATCTGTTCTGTAAGATTAGTATCAAATTCTCCCAAAGGGTCGTTAGACAAAGCAGCAAGGTGAATAACCGAATCAATACCATCTAAATCTTTCTTCTCAACATCTCTAATATCTTTAACAATTTGTTTGACATTCAGGTTATTCTCAATAACATCACATTCCCTATAGTATCCAGTATCTAATCCAACAACTTCATATCCTTTCCCAAGAAGTATTTCAGTTAGTACAGAACCAATATATCCTTGATTTCCTGTCACAAGTATTTTCATTTTCACTCCGGATCATAAACATAAATTATCTTACTACCTTCTTGTTCAAACTTAAATTTAGCCTCTCTCAGATCAGAAAGTGCATTCCTAACTTCTTGTTGATTTTCTTTCTCACAATAAACTAATAAAAATCCACCTCCTCCAGAACCAAGAATCTTTCCACCCAATGCACCAGCTCCTTTAGCTTTTTCATAATAACAATCTATAGCAGAGTTAGAAATTTTACTAGCTAATTTTTTCTTATATTCCCAATTTGTGCCTAAAAGATTTCCAAATTGAGTTAAATCATTATTTTCAAGAGCTTTTTTTACATCATAAGTTAGCTCAACCATTTTGTCTATAATTTTTTTATTTCCAGTAGTTTTTTCTTTTTGTTCTCCCAAAACAGAACTAGATGTTGTATTAATTCCAGTATAAAATAATAATAAATTATTCGTTAATTTCTGCTTAGTGCTATTTTTAAAAATAATCGGGTTGACAATTACAGACCCATCTTCTTTGAAAATAATATGGTTAAAGCCTCCAAAAGCAGCAGCATACTGATCTTGTTTTCCAATAGGATTTCCTAGTTTTTCTATTTCAATCTCACATGCTTTTTCTGCCAAAGCTTTAGATGCTGTATGTCTTCCTTTGTAAGCATGAAGTGCATTTAAAGTTCCAACCAAAAAACTACTAGACCCACCTAAACCAGAACCTTCATTAGTAGACAACATATCTGACAAGTAAGAAATATCTATACCTTTCTTAATACCAACCGCTTTCAAAGATTCTCTAACTAAATTATGCTTTATATCTTTAACATCTTTAACATCTTCTGTTTGAGAATAACCAATTTTTATATTATCCACAAAACGCTTATTGACCGTAACATAAACATGTTTATTAATCGTAGTACTAACAACTGCACCTGGAGAATGTTGATAATAATCCTTTAAATCAGAGCCTCCCCCAACAAAGCTCATCCTAAATGGTGTTTTTGAAATTATCATTTTATTTATAAAGATTAAGTATAGCGTCAGCTTCATAAAAGTAAAATAGGAAAGGAATATAAGCTTTTTGCAAGGTATAAAATATAAATGCCTCAATTAATATCGAAAATGAAAACACCCTTTGTATCAATAATTTTGGTAAATTACAATGGATTAGACTACACTATAGATTGTATGGAATCCTTACAAAAAATTGATTACCCCAATTATGAAATTGTAGTTGTAGACAACGGATCAAAAGTTGATGAAGGTAAAATAATCAAAGAAAAATTCCCAAAAGCTCGGGTATTTTCTATGAAGAAAAATAAAGGTTACACAGGGGGAGCTAATTTTGGTTACAAACAAACAAAAGGAGAATCCATAGTTTTACTAAACAATGATACCACTGTAGAAAAAAATTGGCTATCAGAATTAGTAAAAGCATCCCAAGATCCTTCTGTTGCTCTAACACAATCCAATATTTTTGTAAAGTACGGAAAAGATGATTATCACTATGACAATAACAATGGTCAAAGTATCATAGGCTGCCCATTACCTAACAAAGAAGAATTTGATGAAAAAGGATTAAAGAAGCCTTTTCTAGCATTGGGTTGTTCTGTACTCTATCCTTCTAAATTATTCAAAGAACCTTTCGATGAAGATTATTTTTGTTGCTGTGATGATACTGCATTAACTTTCAGAGCCAGAATAATGGGATACAAAATTAGAGAAGTGAAAAGTTCAATAGTTTATCATGAAGGAGACGTTGTTTATGGCAAAGAAAAAAATAAGAAAATAAGCAAACTTCCAACATATCTAAAAGAAAGGAATTATATTTTGAATTTATTAATATTTTATGAAGGAAAAACTTTACTAAAGATGTTTCCATTAATAATTAGCGCAGCAATTCTAAGAAACCTCAACCAAATTAGAGGCTTTCCTATAAGGATCAAGAGCTATTTTTGGTTATTAACAAACATAAGCAAAATATTAGAAAAAAGAAGAAGGATGCAAAAAACAAGGAAAATAAGCGATTCTGCTCTCCTAAAACCAATGAGTTGTAGATTCCTAGATTCAGAAAGAGTTCATTCAAAAACTATGAAAGGATTTGTAAATATAATAAACAAGGTTAGTTACATTTATTGCGACATATTTAACATAAGAACTTCTGAGTTCTACAAAAATTAAGAAACTCTCTCAAATAATTTCCTTCTCAAAGTTTTAATTATGAAAATATCTTCTTTTTCAAAAGATTTTGTAATGACTAAGAGTAATAAATATAATGGTAAATAAATTACTGGGTAAAACACTAAAGAAACAATATTCCCTAACCCAAACAAAGATTTAGCTACGGAAACAATAACTAAAGCCAAAACTGCTGAAAAAAATATTGTAATTGACTTAAGTCTAAAAGCATTTGTTCTTGAAACTAAGTAAGCCTCTACACCTATCAATGAAGCTCCTACTACAAAAGAAAGAGATGTAGCTATTGCGGCTCCAATAATGCCCCAAAGAGGAATTAAATAAAAATTCAAGATAATATTAAAGATAGCAGTAATAATCGTATTCAAAGCAATAAACTTAGTTCTTTTAAATATAATTAAGATCTCTTTTGAGGAAGCCATTGTATGGAATATTAAAAATCCAACAAGCAATATACTCAACACTACAACACTCAATGGAAATACCATATCAAAAACAACTACTAAGTCTTTTACATATTCTCTACCAAAAAAAATGCCTAAGAATTCCTTAGAAATTAAAAGAAGAAAAGAAAAAATTGCAAGATTAGCAGCAAAAATCCATTTAGTACACGCTTTATACAGAAGATTAAATGTAGGTCTTTTATTTTGCGAGTGAATTTCAGTTAAAATTGGTAAAAACAAATACATCAAAGAATATGGAACCAATCCCATCAACATAACAACTAAAATAACAACTCCATATATTCCTGTAGCTTCCGCATCGAGAAAATAAGGAATCATAAAAATATCAATCCATATGATGCTAGATAAAATAATCTCGTTAAATATCAAAGGCAATGAATAAAAAATTAATTCTTTTTTAGGGGGATTAATTGGTTTAAATTCTTTAAGTTTGGAGAAAATTTTCTTCTTAACAAAATACCATGAAAAAATTAAAGTCCCAAAGAGGGCTAAGTTGTACGCCATGATAACTCCAAAAATTTTAAAACCAAATCCTAGAAAAATAAAAGTAAAAATAATCTTAAAAATATTCTCAAAAATAACTTTGATATAAACTTCATATTTAGCATAAAGATAACTTTTCAACACTCTCAAAAAAACAACACTTAACAAAACAAGGGGAATTGCAAAGGAAATCATCTTCAAAAAAAATGCTAATTGGGGATTATGAAAAAGCCTAACAGAAATCCAATCAGCTAAAATAAATAAAAGGAAAGTGGAAACTAAACTAGTAATTATAGATATTTTCGAAACGAAATATATAGTACCTTTAATCCTACCCATTTCTAATTTTCCTTTATAGTAAGAAATATATCTAACAAGCCCAGTATCAAGACCAAGCATAGCCGTAGTAGAAATTAAATCCAAAAAAGTTAAGCTTATTGCAAATAAACCATAAGTCTCAACTCCAATCCTAGCCACAATTATTCTATAGATAAAAGTTAAGATTCTAGCAAAAAAAGTCCCAACTAAGATTATCCCTGCACCTTTCACTATCTTCTTTAATGATTCTTCGTATTCCATAGAGAAACCCACGTAGATTGTCTTTTGAACCTAAATTCTGACTTTTAAAAACCCTTTTAAAATTATCTATCCTTTATTTAGAAATGAAAAAGATAGTAAAAAAACTAGTTCTGTATTATCTCGCATTCGTAATAATCAAGAGTATTTTATCTTATTTTATTCCAGCTCCTTCCGGATTTAGTGATGAATATATTTATGCTAAATTAGCTAGGAGTTTTTTCTTCGATTTCAATTTCACAGTACATAACTTTTTTTTTAACATCTCCCATCCTTTGTATTTTATCACTTTATCTCCTGCATATTTATTCAGCAAGATGACTTTAATATATCCTGCTATGAAGGTTATAAATTCTATAATTTCTTCCTTAGTAATATTCCCAGCATTTTTAATTTCAAGAGAATTCTTCAACTCAAATAAATCTTTTAAAATTGCAATTTTAATCTCATTACTACCTTCAAATTTTATATTTTCATCTTATATTTTAACAGAAAACATATTCTACCCATTATTCTTATTCTCAATTTATCTAATCTACAAATCTCTTATTTCAGAAAAATTAATTTGGCCAATCTTGGCCGGAATCGCTATAGGGTTAACTTATTTATCAAGGATAGTTGGAATTGTTTTATTTGCCGCTATCGGAATGGTATTTTTATTTAGGTTAATAAAAAAAGAAAAAATATTTTTAAAAAACACGATTATTATGTGCTCAACATCTTTATTAATAATCTCTCCATTTCTCCTCCAAAATATCCTTACTCAAGGAAGTGTTCTAGGAGGATACACTGCGGAAGCATCAACTATTTTCGAATTAAATAAATTCTTACCAAAATACTCAATTCAATTCATACTTTATCTAGGTTTAATGATCCTCTCAACAGGAGTTCTTTTCCCATTATTAATATCCAAAAAAATATTCAACAAAGAAACAATAACTTTCTCAATAGTAACACTAACATCTATTTTTACTACGCTCATAATAGCGGCAAACCATAATGTAACTATCCTTCCAAACCTTTTATTGGATTTACCTGCTAATTATTTGCCTTGGCTAGCAGGAAGGTTAATTGGAAGATATATCGATGTTATTCTACCTCTAGTAATTATTCTAGGATTTATTTGCATAAAAGAAAAAATAAGTCTAAGAAAAACAATCATATTCTCCACAATATTATTATTCTCTTCTCAAATGGTTTTAACACGTTTGTTTCCAATAAATCATGTATCCACAGTACATTTAGGGTTGTTTAATCATCTCTTACTTTTCATAACAAATTTTCCAATCAATATGTTAATCGTTGGAATAATCTTAGGAATAATTCCTTTTATTTTATATAAAATCAAATTCAATTTTCAAAAAATATTTTCACTCTTTATGCTATTATTTATTTTATTAAATATCCTAAACTTCACATTAATCTATTATAATTCAAATGAATTTTGGTACAAGGGAGACCAAATGCAATTAGGTTTATGGTTAGAATCTCATGATCCAGAAATCTCTACAGTATTATTCGATAAACGAGATTGTATAAGTGCACTTACAAAACTCAACCAAAAAAGTATTTGTCAGCCTTCTGGAAAAAGTACAATCATTGGTTTCTGGCTAAATGACAACATAATAGTGGACGACCCAAATAATGTAGAAAACGTAGATTTTATAATTTCAAGACATAAATTAGATTTTCCAATAATAAAAACCTCTAAAGATAATATTTATATATACTCTCTAAAAGGAAATTAAAGATGAAAGTAATAATCACAATACCTGCTTATAACGAAGAGAAGACAATCGTTCCTGTTATTGAGGAAATTAAGAGAATTATGTCTCAAACTTCCTATGATTACAAAATCCATGTACAGGATGATGGAAGCAAAGACAGGACAGCAGAATTAGCTAAAAAAGCTGGAGCAATAGTAAGTTCAAACCCAAGAAATATGGGTTTAGCTGAGAACTTCCAAGCTGAAATGATAAGCTGCTTAAAATTAAAAGCAGATGTAATCGTCCACACAGATGCAGACGGACAGTATTTACCTTATCATATTCCTCAATTAATAAAGAAGGTAGAAGAAGGTTATGACTTAGTTCTAGGGTCAAGATTCAGAGGCAAAATAAGGGGAATGCCATTAACAAAGAGAATAGGAAATAAGATGTTCTCTAAAGTAATAAGCTCTTTAACAAAGTTAAAAATAACAGATTCTACAACGGGATTTAGAGCGTTTACAAAAGATGTAGCCCAAAATATAGAATTCATAAACAGATTTACTTACACCCAAGAACAGATAATTAAAGCAGCAAAGCAAAATTTCAAAGTCATAGAAATCCCAATAGAAACAAGAAAAACAAGAGATAGTAGATTATTCAAAAATCCATTAGAGTATGCTGTAAAAGCTTGGATAAATATTTTGAGAATTTACAGAGATTATGATCCATTAAATTTCTTTGGAATAATAGGATTCATCTTTCTTTTATTTGGTTTTTTAATAGGGCTTTATTTCTTTTATCTTCATGTAACTGTAGGAATTGTTGGACATGTTGGTTTAATGATGCTAATGCTATTGTTAATAATAAACGGAATACAGATTATAATGTTCGGATTTTTCGCAGATATGAAGAAAAAATAATTAATTTTTCAATTTAGAAATCATTACAAATTGTGAAGAAAATAAATTTGGATATATTTTCTGTAAAAGGTTATAAACTGGCATAATTTTCAATTTCTTAATTACTACAGGGTGCCCACCACCATTTTCGATTATCTCAAGTCCTACATTTTCAATCATATTTTTCATAGTTTTTCTAGTAAAAAATCTCAAATGAGTATTATCTAATGTTCCTAATTGTGTATAGTTCCAATTACCAAATAATAAATGTAATCTCATTGCAATCGTAGCCACATTAGGAATAGAAATTACAATGATTCCATCATTTTCTAAATATTCTTTAAATCTATTCAAAACTTCTCTTGGTTCTACAACATGTTCCAAAACATCTGCAAACACAATAACATCAAATTTTTCATTCTTAAATGGAAATTCATCTCTATCAAGATCCATAACTGCAGCATCTTCATAGGTTTCTTTAGCTTCATCTACAGCTTTTTGTGAGATATCTAATCCCCAAACCCTGCAATTTTTGTGTTCTTTTAGATGCTTCCCTAAAGTTCCAGAACTACATCCAACATCTAATACTTTTTTGTTATCTGGTACAGCTCTTATCATATAAGGATTTAAATTAGGAGAATAAATTCTAACTTTGCCATCAAATTTATTTTGAATAGTTTTAACAGATACCATTATTTCTACACATTTAAGGCGTTTTTTAAATATTTCTGTTATACAGTAAGTACTTCTTTAGAATAAATTTGTCTAACTGCTTCTTCCACACATTCTTCAGGAGGTTGTCGCATATCCACCTTGTAATGAGGAAATTGATCTAAGTTTTGAGGAATAATAGGATGTTGTGCTACATAATTTCTCCAACCTTCTTCACTTCCGAGTTTTTCTTTATCCCTCATTCTTGCATATTCGTCTCTTGCAGATCTTTCTTCTAAACGTTTCCTACTAGCTTCCTCTGGAATATAAGTGAAAATCATAATTGTCCTATAATCTTCAAAGGCTTCAAACATACCTTCAACAAGACCATCAACAGTAAATTGTCTTGTTAACAAGGATTCAAGAATTGGAGACTTTCCAACTTCAAGATTTCTAAATGCTAAATCTACAATTGCACGATAAGTCTGATCTCTTACATGTCTACCAAAAAATTCACTTCTTTTAGGTAACCTAATAACATCTCCCATCATATCTCTTTCCATAACAGTATATTGAGATTCTAAATATTCTTCCTCTGTAATCAAATCTCCATTAGTTGTAGGTCTCACTTCTGAAAGGCTATCATTAAGAACATCTTTCTCCAAAAGAAAAGAAGATGGAATTTCTTTAGTTATGCCTTCAGCTAACGTAGTTTTTCCTGCACCCGGAGGTCCAGCAAGTATAATCATTGTGGGCTCCAAATAATCGTTAATCATACCCAAAATCTAAAAATATAGCTTTTTAAGCCTTTCTAGAGGCATTATACAATTCTAAATATTTATCTTTCAAAGCTTCAAAAGAGAATTTTTCAATAACTTTTTTTCTATTATATTTCCCCATTCCTTCTCTTAATTTTTTATCTTTAGCTAAAATTCTTATCTTCTCAACAAAATGATCCACATTATCTCTTTCACACAAAAATCCACCTTTATCATCATCTATCAATTCTGGTAAAGAACTACAATTAGTAACCACACAAGGTTTCCCACAACTCATAGCTTCTGCAACATTCAATCCAAATCCTTCTAACCGAGTAGGAGATAAAAAAATGTCACAATCGTTATATGCCTTAACCAAATCCTTATCATCTAATTTCCCCAAATAGTTTATAGATTTAGTTTCTGATTTGTAATCTCTCAAACTAGTACAGTACAACTCAAAACCATCACCTAATTTAGCCATTATTTGAGGCAATAAATCAGAACCCTTTCTTTTTGAAGAATTTCCAGAAAAAAATAATCTTATTTTATCATTTTCTCTCTTTTCTAAACCCGGTTTAAATTTTTTAATATTTATACAAGGATAGATAACTTCAGAATCAAAACCTAACACTTCTTTCAATTTAATTTTTGTATATTCACTTATAGAAATTATTTTGTCGGTTTTTGGAAGGGCTTTTTTAAGATATTTATTAAAAATAAAATTAGAATAAATTTTCGAAGTAAAATCCATGTGTTTACTATAATTCTTTTGATTCATTAAATGAGTAATTGAAAATATTTTGTATCCTTTTTTCTTTCTCAAGTTCCATAAAACCTGGCTGTTTATACAGTGGTATATTCCTCCATTACCATTTTCACTCCTAGTTAAGAATGGTAAGAATTTATAGGATCCATTAAAATAATCTACTTCAATCTCAAAGGAATCTCTAATACATTCCATAATGTTTTCAAAATAAACATCTCCACCAGAGTCTCCCTTGAGCAAGGAAAATATTAATTTTTTCATGATCTAAATTAATTCTCCATAAATTTTTTCAAATCTTTCTGCAACAACATCCCACGAATAATTTTCTTCAACATATTTCTTACCTTTTTTTACCATTTTCTCTCCAATTTTTTTATCTTTAAGAATTTTTCCAACGGCATTAGCTATTTGTTCAGAATTTTTCTGCTCAACTAATAATCCTGTTTCATTATCTTTTATTATGTCAGAAATCCCTCCAACATCAGATCCGATAACTGGAGTCCCAGAAGAAATTGATTCCAAAAAAACAATTCCCATTCCTTCAGTCCAGCCATCTTCAGCAATTATAGAAGGTCCAATGAAAATATCTGCAGAAGCGTAATATCTGGGCAAGTTTTCATTAGGTATTTTTCCTGTAAATATTATATTCTCCTCCAAATTTAATTGCCTAGTTAATTTTTCTAAATATTCTTTTTCAGGACCATCTCCCACAATAATTAATTTTATTTTCGGAAAATCTTCCTTAATTTTAACTAAAGCTGTAATAAGATATTTTATTCCTTTATACGAAGCTAATCTCCCAACAGTTAGTAAAAAATCTTTTTCAATCCCCATTTCTTTTTTCAAAGCATCATCTTTCTTACTGCTACTAAAAGATTTCAAATCAACACCCATAGGAATAACTTCAATTCTTTTAACATTGCAAATTTCTAAAATCGCTTCTTTAGTAGCACTACTATTGACAGTACAATAATCACAATTCTTCAATACATATTTAATCAGTTTTCTAAATAGAGGTTTTTTCCTAAATGGAAATATGTCTCCCCCATGTACAGTAACTAAAAAAGGAATGCCATAAAGTTTTTTCATTATAGTAGCAATCAAACCTTGTGGCAAAATCCAGTGAGCATGCACTAATTTAATATCCTTCTTCTTAATCATTTTTATTGTATTCATAAATCCAAAAAAAACAAGAAAAGGCAATCCAATTTTAGCCGAAAAATATTTCTTCAAATTAGGTAAAATCCCTCCATCATAACAAACTCTCTGAAACTTTTCAAAAAAATAAGGGAATCTATAAACATTCACTTCCCCCATCCTCTCAATTTTTTTTATCTTAGAGAAATGAGGAACTAAAACATTGACAGCATGTTTCTTTCCTAACAAATTGCTTAAAAAATAAACAAAACCAGGTTCCGGATCTCCTTTCCATCTAGGGAAGGTTGTAGCTGTAACAAGGACGTTTGTCATATTGATTTAAAGTTAGGAAAAATTTTTAAAGCTTCATCTTTTAATTGCTTCTAACCATTTCTCAGCAATTTTAGCAGTATCGTATTTTTCAACTGCACATTCTCTAGCATTTTTTCCCAATTCCTCCCTTAACTTTTTATCTTTCAATAATAATTCAAATTTTTCTAACAATTGCATATCATTTCTTTGCTCAATCATCAAAGCGTTCTTTCCATCAATTATTTCCTTAGGACCAATACAGTCAGTTGAGATAACTGCCAAACCAGAAGCCATCGCTTCAATCAAAACCCTACCAAAAACTTCTTCCCATTCAGGAGTCTTATATGAATTTAAAATAAATATATCTGAACCCCCATAAATTTCAGCCATCTTATCCCTATCACTAACTTTCCCTAAAAATTCAACATTTTTATTGTTCTTCACTTCATCCTCTAAAGGGCCAGAGCCAACAAAAACAAATCTAACTTTTGGAAATTTATCAGCTAATCCCAAAATAGATCTAATTCCTTTAGCTTCATTTAATCTACCTACATACAAAGCTGTTAATTTTTCATTTTTACTTTTCCTAGGTCTAAACACAGAAGTGTCTACACAATGAGGAATGTGACAAGTCTTAGCTCCTAATAATTTCATTCCTTCCGCAGCATGTTTATTTATCCCAACAGCTTTTATATTTTTAAAAAATAATTTCCACAAAGGTTCATTATCTCCAAATCTAGGTTTCCTTATCCACTCTTTTCCGTAATAAGGCCATGAACTATAGAAAATTAAATTCTTACCTAACAATTTCAACAAATATAAAAAATAAATACTATTTCTACATGCGGCTATAGATAAAATAATATTCTTAGTAAACAATAATCTAAAAGGTGCACTTAAACTTCCTCTTAAATTAGTTACAGGTTCACCTCTAATAGCACCTTTCTTTCCCATAATCAAACTTCTAAGGTTCTTAAACAATCTAAAATTGTTATTTAATTTAATATAAGCATAATAGAAAAACCTCGTACCAATAAGCTCAACATCTTCTACTTTATTTAATTTTTTTAAGTAGTAAACTCCTTCATAATACAAATCCAAAGGACAATCCGTATAAATCTTTATTTTCATTAAATTTATTTTCCAGGATAACCTTTTAATAACTTTCTATGAAATTTAACTATATTCTCCAGAAGTGAAAACCTTTTAAATCGAAAACAGGAAAAATTAAGAGAATGGACGATAAAATCCTTGTTACGGGTGGAGCAGGTTTCATTGGGAGCCATGTGGTCGATGAATTAATTGAATCAGATAACCAAGTTATAGTCCTAGATGATCTAAGCGGAGGATTTGAAGAAAATCTTAATCCTAAAGCGGAATTTATCAAAGGTAGCACTAGTGATAAGGAACTAGTAAGTAAAATATTCTCAGAAAATAAAATTAGTTATGTTTTCCATATTGGAGCATACGCAGCTGAAGGTTTAAGCCATTTCATCAGAAAGTTTAACTACGAAAATAATTTAATGGGAAGTATAAATCTCATCAACGAATCAATAAAAAGCAAAGTGAAATGTTTCGTTTTTACTTCCTCAATAGCAGTCTATGGAAAAAATCAATTACCTATGACAGAAGAAACAATTCCTGAACCAGAAGATCCTTATGGAATTTCTAAACTAGCTATCGAACAAGATCTTAAGGCAGCAAAGCAAATGTTTGGTCTTAATTATATTATCTTCAGACCTCATAATGTTTATGGAGAAAGACAGAATATAGGAGACAGATATAGAAATGTTGTTGGAATTTTCATGAATAAGATATTACAAAACAAACCACTAACAATCTTTGGAGATGGAGAACAAACGAGGGCTTACACTTACATAGGAGATGTTGCACCAATAATTGCCAAATCTATTTCAGAACAAAAAGCATATAACGAAATTTTCAACATAGGCGCTGAAGAGCGTTACTCCCTTAATATTTTAACCAAAGAAATAATAAAATCAATGAAAGAAACTGATGAACACGAAATAGATCACCAACCACCAAGAAAAGAAGTTATGCATGCTTATTCCACTCATGAAAAAGTCATGAATGTTTTAGGATACAAAACAAACACTTCATTATCTGAAGGACTTAAAAAAATGGCAAATTGGGTTAAACAAGTTGGAATAAAAGAATCTCAAGAATTCAAAAACATAGAGATTGAAGAAAATCTTCCTCCAAGTTGGAAGAAATAAGAAATTATATAAATAAGTAACTATTGTTAAAAAAAGATGAATATAGTTTTAGTCTATCCTTCAAAAAGAGCACCAAAATTCGGAGTTCCCCTAGGTGTAGCTTCGATAGCAGCGGTTCTAAGAAGAGAAAATCACAACATTTTCATAGCAGATTTAAGGTATGAATCTGAAAGTTATCTAACTTCCTTATTAAAAACTAAAAACCCAGAGATGGTTGGAATTTATAGTTCAACAGAAACAGCCCCAGGAGTTCTAGATATAGGAAAGGAAGTAAAAGCTTTATTACCAAACACTTGTTTAGTAGTGGGTGGTCCTCATGCAACTGTAGCTCATGATTATTTCTTAAAAGACGAAAATTTCGATGTGGTTATAGATGGGGAAGGAGAGATAGCAATAGTAGAATTAGCAGATGCTATAGAAAAAAACAAACCTCTAAAAAAAATCAGAGGAATCCTATGGAAAGACAAATCTGGAAAAATAATTAAAAATGAACATGGATTATATGTAGAAGATCTAGACACTTTACCATTTCCAGCTTACGATTTATTTCCAAGCATCAAAGAAACTCTAAAAACCCCTTCAAATTGGATGAACTTACTCCCATTTACTCATGTTTATGCAGCAAGAGGTTGCCCATTCCATTGCACATTCTGCCAACCAACTTTATTTTCAACATTCGGTAAGAAAATAAGAAAAATGTCCGCTCCAAAAGTTTTCGAGTTAATCAAATATCTTAAAGATGATTATAAAGTAAAAGAAATTTTCTTCGAAGATGATTTATTATTGAATAGAAGCTGGAAAAGCTGGATTTATGAGTGGACTAACTTAGTAAAAAAAGATAGAATGGACTTAAGATGGTGGGGCCAATCAAGAGCTAACTCTTCAACACATGAAATGCTAGAATTCGCAAAAAAACGTGGATGTTACTTAGTTATGGCTGGAATAGAAACTGGTTCTCCAGAAGTTCTAAAATTTTACGATAAAAGAATAACTCCTGATAATATTAGAAATTTATTCAGCATGTGTAAAAAATTAGATTTACTAACAATAGCCGAAATAATCTTCGGAGCTCCAGTAGAAACATATGCAGAAGCAAAAAAGACAGTAAATTTAATGAAAGAAGTAAAGCCAGACAGCATTTCTATCTGTATATTAACTCCTTATCCTGGAACACATTTGTATGAATGGTTAAAAGACAACAATGTTAGATTCGAGCAAAACTTAGAAAAGGTAGACAGATCTTATCAAACTAAAAGAATTGAATCTCCTCTAACCCTAGATCAAATTTATAGTTTAATTCAAGAAACTAGGATAGCAGAGCCTTCTTTAAAATACATAAGCACAAGAAAATACTACAGAGATGCGTACTTCAAGAAAATTCAAAATCTTATAGAAAATAAAGAATATAACAAAGCAAATCATTTATTGTTAGCTACAGCAAGCGCACCAATAAAGAAACAACTAGTCAAATATTATTATAAAAACCCAGATTCAACAGTCTTAAACGCGTTTAAGCGATTATTAAGCCATGATTCTGTACCAATGCAGTATAATGAAACTAATACGTAGTATAGAAATCCTTAAAAACTGAATTTTTATCTTTTATTTCTTATGGAAAACCCATTAGTCTCAGTTGTAGCCTTAAACTGGAACGGAAAAGACCACATAGAAGAATGTTTAGATACTTTATTCAAACAAACTTACAAAAATTATGAAGTTATTGTGGTTGACAATGGATCTGAAGACGGTTCTAATTTAACAATAAAAAATAAGTTTCCAAAAGCAAAATTAATTGAAAATAAAAAAAATTTAGGTTTCTGCAAGGCTAATAATCAAGGAATAAGAATATCAAAGGGAAAATACATAATAACTTTAAACAACGATACTAAATTAGATAAAGATTGGCTAAAAGAACTAGTAAAAGTAGCAGAAGAAAATCCAGAAGCAGGAATGCTATCTTGTAAAATGTTATTCTATGACAAACCGTCTTACATCAATTCAAAGGGATTAAAATTGTACCATGACGCAAAAGCCGTTGATGATGGATTTAATGAACCAGAATTAGATTCAGAAAATGAAAAAGTAATGGAAGTCTTCGGACCATGCGGAGGAGCAGCTTTCTTCTCAAGGGAATTAATCAATGATATAAGTTTAGATGGACAATTCTATGATGAAGATTTCTTCATTTATTCAGATGATCTAGATGTTTCTTTCAGAGCTAGATGGAGGGGTTGGAAATGTTTATACGTCCCAAAAGCAAAACTACTACACAAATTCCAAGGAACAACAAGAAAGATTAGCAACTTTGGACTGTATTACGGAATTAAAAATAAAATGTTTTTCATCATCAAAAATTATCCCTTAACATTTTTAATAAAACATTCTCCAGTTATTTTATCCAGACAACTAGTATCTTTCTTATATTATTTAATCAAACTTAATCCGGCAGCTTTCAAATCTAGAATGATGATTTTATACAAAATGCCATTAATGTTAAGAAAAAGATGGAAGATTCAAAGATCAAGAAAAGTTCCATCCATAGAGTTAAAAAAGTGGTTAATTCCAAGACCAATAAAGGATTCTTTATTCTCAAATTAGCACCACAATCTTTTAAAATTGACTTTATACATTAATATTATGAACTTCATCTCAAAAATTACAAGAGATAAGACTTTTTTCATTTTACTTTTAATAGTGGTGTTTTTAGGAATTTATGTTAGATTCGCAGATTTCTCACATATAGGTTACGCTAGTGATGATGAAGCCACTTTACCCGCAGGTTTAATGTGGTTTTATCCTCATTCATACTTTCCAGGATTAAACTACGGTAACCCTCCCTTAGGAGATATGATTTCAGGAGCAGGATGCATGCTTTCAGGAGAAGATTTTTCAGGAGTTTCTAATATAAGACCATTTTTTTATCCAGATAGATATTTATGGATAGGGGAAGGTTTAGCAAATTCAAACTTCCAATGTCACCTTCCAGGTTTGATCTTTGGAGTTATTTTTTTATTAATAATAATTTATTTCGCTTTAACTTTTTTCAATAAATACTCTGCATTGTTCTTAATCTCTTTCTTCTCATTTTCACCTTTAATAATAAAATACACTAGAATCATAAAACCAGATATTTTCCTTTGGGTATTTACTTTATTATCTTTAATTTTCTTCCTAAAAGCCTACAAAGAATATAAATTTTCAAAAAAAGAACTAATTTACTTCTTAATTTCAGCAGCTTTCTTAGGATTAACTTTAGCAACAAAATTCAGCATAGTATTTTTACCTATAGTTTACTTTTTCTTACTTCTTAGAAAATATTCAAAAGAAATTTTACAAATTCTTTCATTAATAACAAGAAAATTAAATCTCACATTCTTAAGAGATTTAGAAATAGATAAAAGTGCATGTCTTAAATTTACAAGATTATTAGCTCTTTTCGGAATAGTTTCAACATTCTTTACTTTAATATTTTTCAAACTTAATCCAAAGAATTTTTATGAAACTTACACAATTTATCAAAGGTTCAACCAAAATCTTGCCTCAAGTAATTTTAACTTAAACAGTTTTTTCAGATATTCTCAAGAAATATTACTAAATTTAAATTTAATAGATACTTTATTTTTCTTCTTCGCTTTTTATCTATACTATAAATTAGTTAGAAAAGGAGAGAAATCAAGTGTAGATTATTTAATTTTATATTTGGCCCCCGTAGGATTTATAGTTACAATCTTCTTCCCAGTATTTTTAGGATTTTATAGAACACTACCTTATTTCATAGGCTTCATATTTTTAATGTCTTTAGCATTTTCAAGCATATCTCCTTTATGGAAATTAAAAAATAGAAGATTAATTTTTATATTGGTTCTTATAATTTATATCTCGTTTTCATTTTATAACGTCAATTCAACTTCACCAAACTTTGAAAATAAAAATCCTTTAATCTGTGCCATCTGGGAAGATAAATGCAATATTTATCAAACAGCAATTAAACCCACAGCAGATTATTTAAATTCGATATTAAAAGATGATGAAACTTTTATTGGGTTCGAAGGTCCATTACTTTTCCATCTCAGACACTCTCAAGGAATTTTAGACTGGAATTTTCATCAAGCATTTAAACAACAAGTGGGAAGAGAACCAACAATGTCCGAAAAGATACAATTCTTCAGGCCTGAAAATCAAACTGTTAGATATTTAGTATTTGATCCAAGTCCAAGACAGAGATTTGGAGAAGAGTCAGCTATTTTCATGCAAACTTTCCAACCTAATAAATTAATTTCAGTAAAAGGAGAGCCAGCAACATTAATTTATGATCTACAAAATTTAACACCAAAATAAACTTATAAAAGTAATTAATTTAATAGAAAAATGGAAGAAACAAAAGACATTCAAGAGAAAATTTTAGAGTTCCTCGCTAAGAATTCTAATATCATTCTAATAGTCATTTTAATTTTCGCCTTTTATTTAAGATTCAAATATTTCAACATAAACACTGCTGTTTGGTGGGATGAATCAGAATATCTAGTAACAGCAAAGCATTGGGCATTAGATGTTCCATACAGCGTTGCCATTCAACGTCAACCTTTATTTCCATTACTAATCTCTGTATTTTATTTTTTAAAAATTAGTAGCGAAGCCGTAATTAGATTTTTCGTAGTTCTAATTCCTTCATTTCTTAGTGTGTACCTAACTTATTTATTAGGAAAAGAATTTTATGATAAATATACAGGATTAATAGCAGCTTACATCATGGCTATTTTTTGGGTTTTATTGTTTAACACAGCAAGAGTCCACACAGATCCTATTGCTTTTCTTTTCGGACTAGCAGCCTTTTACTTTTTCTGGAAGGGATATGTAAAAAAACAAAGCCAAACACTCAACCTCATTCTAACAGGATTATTCTTAGGTTTAGGTTTTCTAATAAGGGTGGGGGGAGTTTTACCAGTAGCGGTTATTTTATTTTATTTACTCATAACAGAAAATATAAAGATTCTAAAAAAGAAAAAACTTTACTTAACGGGTATTGTTTCAGTTGTAGCAATCTCACCATATCTTATCTGGAATTATTTCCATTTCGGTAATTTCCTAGCTTTCTGGGAGTTGTATTTCGGAGCAAGAAAATCCGCGATAAAATTTTCAACACCAATAGCCTGGCATTTATTAGAATATTTCCAACAATATACGGGATTAATACTCTTCGTGATATTTTTACTTGGTTTAGCATATTTGTTAAATTTAATTCTAGGATTTGATCTAATAATAAAAAATAAAGCTAAGTTATTATCCAAGTCGGATTTATTCACCACACTTTCAATTTTAGTTCCTATGATCTTCTTTATTTTTATAGAGCGACAAGCAGAACCAAGGTGGGCACTAATAATGGCTCCAGCAGTCTTCTTCATAGTAGCAAAAGGATTCAAAACGATTTACAATATAATTTCAAAGTTTAACAAATTAGCAGCAGTATCAATAATTGTAATCTTATTAATCGCAGGATCTTCTTATCAGTTACAATTAACAGACTCTCAAGTTCAAGTAAGGAAAGATTCATTTTCCCAATTTAGAGATGCAGGACTATGGCTCAAAGAAAATTCCAATCCTGAAGACCTTATTTATAGTAATGGCCTACCCCAAATAAATTACTATTCTGAAAGATTTACTTGGTCCACAGGTGGAGGCTCAGAAGAATTTTTAATAGATAAACTAAAGAAAACTAAAGATACTCGTTTCATGGTAATTTCCTTATTAGAAATAGAACCCAAATGGTTAAGCACAGAAGAATTTGGTCCAACCGGATTAACAAGATGGGCACTCCCATATTTCGAATCAGAATTATTAATCTCAAACGGACAAGCAATAGCTCTCCACAAAGGAGAACCCACAGATCAGTTCCCCGCAGCAGAAGTAATTAAAGATGACCTTAAATTTAATTTAGTTTATAGTATTCCCGCATTATTCATATACGAAATAACTTATCTTTAAACTTTAGATATGGCATGCTTCAAAAATTTAGGATTCATTATCTTTAACACCCTTAAATGTTTAACATCATCTGCAAACAAACTTATTGGTTGAACACAAGAGAACCAATTCATTGGATATTCTGAATTTTTTATTTTCCTTCTAACTTCTTTAGCCTCTTCTCCAAACCATATTTCCTTAAAGGATTTTTCATGCAAATTCCCTAACTTCAACCCTCCAACAGGATCTGGAACAACATCACCATTACTTCTTATATCTGCAATAATAAATCCAGATGAAAATCTATATTTGTACAAACTTTTAGGATTCTCAAAAAATGTTCTAAACTTATCGAAATATCCTTTCTGTACGGATAAAAAGTCTCCAAAATCTCTCCAAATATTTTCTAATTGTTCTTCCAATATAGGAATATCTTCAGATTTCATATGCATAAAATCTTCACTCACAAAATGAAAATCAACAAAATGAACAGGTTGAATAACTATCTTATCAAATCCTTTTTCTTTGCACATCTTAACTGTTTCATACAAATTTCTAACATTTTTACTATTCGCAACAATTGTCCCTTGAACTGTTAAATTTTTATTTAATCTCTTATTAGCATTTTTAATCGTTTGAATTATTTCTAAATTTTTCTTCAAACTCCCTTTAACTCCTCTAATAAAATCATGAATTTCTTCAGTATTTCCATCTATGGAGAAAATTAAAGTCTCTAATCCAATATTGGCTAATTTTTCAACTCTTTCTTCATTCAAAAGCAAAGCATTAGTGTTCATAGAAGTACTAAATCCTAGTTTAACAGCATAATTAATTAAATCAAAAATATCTTTTCTTAATAATGGTTCAGCTCCAGCAAAACTAACAGCTCTAACTCCAATTTCTTTTAATTCTTTTAATAATTTAAAACCTTCCTGAGTTGTTAATTCTTCAGGATTTTTCTTATGTTTCCACCTATCACAATGTTTACATTTAGAATTACATAAATCTGTTAAGTCCCAATGAACCCTTAAAGGCCCAGTTATAGGTTGCTCTTTACCAAAAGAAAAAGCTGCAAAATTTATAGCATGTTTTACCAAAGACATTTTTTTAATTAAATAAGAACAATTTAAAATCCTTTCTATGAGTGGTTAGCAAAGTCTTTCATATGCCCAACAACAGCTTTAACACCATTTAAAGTATATTTCAAATCCACCATACTTCTAATATTAAACACTCTTCTAATAATATATTCCGGATGCCAAAAAATGGAATAAACCTTATTACACATATCATTAACTTCCTCTGGAGTCATATCTGGAGTTTTAAACACAGGTTCTCTCATATCAAATCTATCATAATCGCTAGGATCAAATCTAAACCATCCTTTCTCCTTACCTTCATCGTAAAGTGGAGTTCCAGGATAAGGAATTACAATAGTAGACTGTAAAACATCTGCATGCCCTTTAACCATTAATTTTTTAGCTAACTGAAAAGTTTTTTCAGCATCTTTTTTACTTTCCCAAGGATAACCAACCATCATCGTTAAGTGTACAGTCAGTCCAGCTTTCTTAGCAGCACTACAACTTGGAATTATTTCTTCTATCTTAGTTCCCTTTTCTAATTTGTCAATAGTTTTCTGTTCTCCAGATTCTAATCCAAATTTCAATAACCTAAATCCAGCTTTTTTCATTAATTTATATTCCTCAGAGTTTACCGCACCAAACCTCATGTTACAAGAATATTTAACTTTTTTATTATAACCGGAATCAATCAATAAATTACAAAATCTTTTCAACCAACCGCCAATAGGTATAGTTCCACAATCATCAAAAATTTCTTTAACTCCATGCTTATCTACTAGATATTTAACTTCTTCCATAACATTCTCAGGACTCCTAGCTCTGAAAGTTCCTGCAGGGTAAAGTGTATGGTCCCAAACACAATTACTAACACTCATCAAATTAGCCATGTAAGATTGATCTCCTGGAACTGAAATGTTGTGAACATCCCCTTCATATCTCTCTTTTTCTATTTCCTTTATTCGAAATAAAATTTTATCATCAACAATTTTAGTAAATCTATTTCCACCAATTTTACTCCTAGCATTTATGTAACCTAATTTATTTATGCCATCTCCATTCAAAGATAAAACATACTGATCATGTTTAGCTTTTTCTCTATTTTCCTTTTTAGAAATATAAAATGAAGGAATTATGTCAAATCTAGTCAAAATCATCCAGATTTTATAAGCCAATTGCTCAGAAACAGTGTTCAGAATATATTCATATCCTCTTTCTCTTTTTCTCAAATGACCATCCCCCCTAAACAATCCTTTAATCAACTCAACTTGTTTTTCAGTGGGCAATTTCATTAATTCTTCTGGAATATTTTTATTTAGAGAACCACTCCCAAATAATTGTTTAAACACTCTAGCTAATATGTTAGAGAACACAGTTATTTGTACAGTATTATTAGCAGAATTATCTATTAAAACAGGTTCTAAATTAAATTTTGCTTCAATTAAATCAGCAACATCATTTATGTATTTTTTTTCATCTTTATGGAATGTAAATTGCACAACTCCAGAATTAGGTCTATTTTTGCTAAAACTAACACAACCTTCAGCAAGATAATATCCAACTAACCTCATAAACCCTTTGTCCAAGTCAACCCTCTTAGGAATAGATTTGGTGCCATAACTAAACTTAAAATTATCTCCATCTTCTTGAATAGTAACTTTGCCTTTTGGTTTGCCATGCAAGTAATCTAAAACAACTCCTCTATCAATTTGTAATTCTTTTGAAATTTCTCTAGTGGTGTAATTGTTTTCTCTTAACTCAAAAATATTCTGAACAACATTGTGTTTTAAGGTTTTAACCTTTGTAGGTATTTCAACAAAACTATCCATCAATTTATTGTAAATATCGATTTCATCCGAATCAACAACTTCCTTCATTAAAGGAAATGTAACATAATCTCCTTTTTCTAATTCAGAAGCAGCTATAAATTTAGATTCTTCGCCTCTAACAACAAATAGTTTATGATTAGGAGTACATTTTAAATCGTAAGGCAAGTTTCTAACATTTATATTAATCATTTCTCCTTTGTAAAGTCTTTTGAAAACAAAATTATTTTTAGAAATTTTTCCATTATGGGTTACCATTCCTTCATTTAGTTTCACATCTTTAATTTTTTTTATTCCTTCTCTTGTCACTATATTCGTATCAGGATGAAGACAAAATGTACATTTCTGCCACCAACAATCTCTTCCAGACATAATGTAGGTGTGTGGTTTATATGCTAAATTATATTCTTTAGAATAAGGAGCAATTGTAACTAAATCTCTATCCGGATAAGGAGCTTCATCTAATTTCTTACTCAACTTATATCTTCCATTCTCAACAACTTTATCCTTTTTCTTATACCATATTCCTTCTGGAATTTTAGTTTTCTTACTCAAAGCTTCAGCTAAATCCACAATAGCAAAATCATAATAACCACCATTGATAGCAAAATCTATTTTAGAATTTTCCATAGTTTCTCTTATTCCGGGCTCCCAAGAAACATGATCTCCACAAATAACAATCTTCAAATCAGGAAATTTTTCTTTTAATGTTTCAGCAACTTTCCAATGCCTCTTAACAACAGGACCCTTAGTCTCAAAAAAGAACATATCAAATTTTTCAGTTTCTATATATTCTATAAACTCTTCCATTCCAACACCTTCTGCCAAACAATCCATCCATTTAGTGTCGTAACCCTTATCTCTCAAAAAAGTAGCAGCAGTTGCCATAACTACCGGATATAAAAAAGTAGGCTCATGAAATTCTTGCAATTGTCTATTCTGAGAAAGCAAAATCGTCCCTCCATGTCTACTCTCTGTCGGTGGAAAACCCACTAATATTTTCATTTTAACCCCTAAAGTTTTATTTTTAAATTGTTTATAAAAGTTGTTAATAGCTAACTGGTTGCGGTTTTATATTATCAAACGAAATCTGAGATTTCTTAGGTGTTTTATATTTTAATGATTTTGATAGTAGCTTAGGATACATCTTAGGATTGTAAATTGTGTTAATAAAATTAGCACAACCCCAAGTGCAATGACATTGAGTTTTCTTAATCCATTTAACAACTTCTTTTGATTTAGTATTGCTTAATATTTTTTTAATATCATAATTATAATCTCTTAAATTACCAAATCCTTTCTCCTTCTTATCCAAAATTTCACAAGGCATAACTTCTCCTTCTTCATCGATAACAATTAATTTCCTTCCAGCATAACATTCTTGGACAAAGCCTTTTCTATAAGTTTCAATGGAAATATCATCATTCATATCATCCAGAGCTCTAAACACCCTACCAAATACCCTATTCTCTTTTCTAGGATGTTGTTTTCTAATCCAACCAACAGTTTTTTCATAATCATCAATAGAAACATCTGTAAATTCCCTCTCTTTACTATCTACCCTTATCAATCCCAAATAATGGTGATTTAATTTAAATTCTTTAAAATAATTAAAAACTTCTTTAATATGATCTTTGTTAGTTTGATTATAAACTGTCATAACATCTAAATTAAATTTTTTATATCTATTTCTTAATTCGTTTAATAATTTATAAGTCTCCATTAATTTCTTAAAACCGTCTTTAATCTTTCTAACATCATCATGCTTCTCAAGCAAATCATCTATGCTCATACGAATATTAACATGAACTCCCAATTTCAGCATTTTCTCAACGTCATCTCTTATTTTCTTACTCATAGAACCATTCGTAGGGATTGTAAAGAACTTAGTCTTAGCTTTTTCGTGGAAAACTTTAACAATATCAGCAATATCTCTCCTCAAAAAAGGCTCTCCACCACTCAAAGTTAAATAAGGTAATTCTCCAAAATTAGAAGCAATTTTATCTATTTCTTCCAAGGTTAACTCTTTCTTATCTTTAGAATTCCAAACACTTTCCCAATTAAAGCAAAAGCTACATCTAGCGTTACATACAGCAGTAACAAAAAAGATTGCATATATTGGCGCATTCGGTTTTAAAAATGTTTTAAGCATTTTCTATTGCCTCTAATAATTGTTTAGCTATTATATTCTTACTATAGACTTCTACACTCTCCATTGCATTTGTACCCAGTTCTTTTAATAGTTTTCTATTATTTAACAATAGCATAATTTTCTTAGCTAAATCATTAAAATCCTCAATTTCATAGGTTAAACCGTTCTTCCCATTAATAAATTCCTTAGTAGCTTCAGAGTTAGGCGCTAAAACAGCTAACCCAGAGGTCATATCTTGTAATAGACTAGATGTAACAACAAAATCATTAGCTCTTCCCTTGCTCCTAGTAGCTATGCCTATTTTACTCTCTTTTATCTTATTTTTCAACTCCTTAAAATTTAACCAACCAGTAAATTCCACATTATTCTCTATTTTAAGATCTTTAGCTAATTTCTTCAAATTATTCAATTCAGGCCCATCTCCAGCAAAAATAAATTTCTCTTTAGGAAATTCTTTTAGAATTATAGGAATAGCGTTCATAACGGTTTCACTTTTCTTATATTGATGAAAAAATCCATGATTAATTATTTTATCTCCTTCACTTTTAATATCTTTAAAATCTTCTAAATTTATACATTCAGTTATAACTTTCAATTTATTTTCTTTAATTCCTAAATTCATCATGTGCTTTTTTAACGCATTACTTAATACCAAAATATTATCCAAAGAATTCCACATAATTTTTCTCTCAAAGAAGTATAAAATTTTAGCTAAAGATCTTACATAAATTGGAAACTGCTTCTCTTGCAAAAACAATCCCCATAAATCTCCTATTCTTAGCAATGTTTTTGTTCTCCCAAACTTCTTCACAAAATACCAATAAATTGGTTGATTATCATCACAATAAATAACATCATATTTCTTCCCTAAAACTTTAAACGGAACAATAAATGTAAACAACAAACTCTTCCAAACTTTATCTAAACTTTTATCTCTATGAAACTTTAAATTAATTGGATCTAACTTTACACCATTTATTTTTTGATCGTCTTTCAAAGTAACTAAAGAAACATCATGTCCTTTCTCAACTAAATCCTCTAATAATTTAACAAAACTAGGGTTAGTTCCTAAAACTTCTTTAGCAGGGTAGCGATGTATTACACAAACCTTAAGTTTTCTTTCCATTCAAAACTCCATAAATAAATCCAATTCCGTAACTAAGATGCGTTAAAACAACAGTAAAGAAAATTAGTAAACTTCTTTTAAAGTTAACAACTAAACTAGAAAATAAAATTATAACTAAATAAAATAATACAATCCCTAAAAATATAAATCTTAAAAATTCATTAAAAAAAGAAATTAATGTTCCAACAACTAAAAAAATAACCCACAAACTCAATAAAGAATAATACAATTTATCAAAACTAAATTTCTGTTTAGTCAAAAAAGCAATGTCTCTTCCATAAATCCACATTTGTTTTAAATGTCCTTTCAAACTATTCCTTCTATGATGATAAACAACAACATCCGGAACATACAAAACTTTCTTACCTTTTTCTTTAACCTGAAAACATAATTTTGTATCTTCAGCAGTTAACAAATTTTCATCGAAGTCACTAAACAATTCTTTTCTTATTAACATATTACAGGTAGGCAACTCCATAACTTCCTCAACCTTATTTCCAATTTTATATCTTACAGCGGCATTTCCGCTACCAATAAACATACTCAAGCAATCTCCACTTATTTTCTCCCAGATATTTACGTTTCTAGGAGTTAGATTTGGTCCACCAACAATACCTACTTTTTCATTTTCAAAATACTTAACAGCATTCTTCAACCAATCACTTCTTGGGTACGCATCAGCGTCGATAAATGCAATTAAATCTCCTTTAGAATGTTTAACTCCCAAATTCCTTTTCACACTAGGCTTTACTTTTCCAGTTTCATAAATTTTAAACTTTTTATCTTCTCTAGTTTTTTTATCTGGTAATAAGATTACTTCAAAGGAATCATAATCCAAACTACTACAACCTTCCAAACACTCTTCTAAATATTTGTCAAAAATCCTATAAGGAATTATTATAGATATCATTGTACTCTCCCATACAAATAAATTTAAATTTCTTCTTTAAGCACCAGTCTATATATTTGTCCAACATATTTCTAACTTTAACATCACTATTTCTTCTCAATAACAAAGGAACTTTAAACTCGTTCAAATCTATAAATTCCCAAGAATGAAAAACCAAATTAGCAAAATCTTGATCCATTAAAGATAACTTAGTAACAAATTTACCATAACTCAATCCTAGATTTCTAAAAGCAAACCAAAATAACGGAAGTCTAACTAATGGTGTAACACTCAAAGGATATATCTTAACTCCTTCAATAGAAAATGGTTCCCTATTAGAAATTAAATTATTATATCTTCCCGGAATAAACGTAGGATTCAAAGAGCTATCATATTCAAACCCAGTTTTCTTCAAAATACTATAAGGTGGTTTTTGCAACCTGGGCTCCCTAAAACCTTTCACTTCTTTTCCAGTAATCTTACTCAACATTTCTTTTCCTTCTTTTAAATCTTTGAAAGCAACATCTCTCTCAACAACTTTATAGTTGTAGCTATGATCATGATATCCATGTAAAGCCACTTCATGTTTTTCAGAAATCTCTTTAACTAGCTCTGGATATTTTGAAGCAAATCTCGGAGTAATAAAAAAAGTTGATTTAATTTTTTTATTATTAACTAACTCTAAAATTCTTTTAGTCCCAACAAAACTTCTCTCAAATATTTCATCCTCAGAAATCTTTAATCCAAATTCCAAAGGCATATCAAATTCTTCAATATCAAATGTTAATAGTATATGTTTTATTTTGACCACCACAATCTAACTAAGTCCTTAAACATGGGAAATACAAATTTCAAACTAAAAGTACTCCCATCTCGATGGATAGTTTTTACATACACCTCTTTAATCTTAACATTATTTTTTTTAAACTTGTACAAAAGTTCTACATCAAATGAAAAACCGCTACAAATAAAATTTTTATCAATAGAATCAAAAACAGATTTCTTAAAAAATTTAGCTCCGGCTTGAGTGTCTCTTAATTTTAATCCCAATAAAACTCTAGCCAATAAATTCCATCCCCTACTAGATAATTTCCTCAAAAAAGGCTCAGTTACTTGGAAAAAATTTCTACCTTTCCATTTAGAAGCCGTAACCACATCATTATCTCCAAAACTTAAAATTATTTCTTTAACAGTGTTCAAATCAAAAGAATCATCCGCATCTATAAATCCAACATATTTACTTTCAACCTTCACTAATCCTTTTAATATTGCACCACCCTTTCCTAATTTCTCAGAAAAATCTAGAAAATCAAAATTCTTATGATCTTTTTTCCATTCTTCTAAGATTGAAACAGTAGTATCCACGCTTCCATTAGAAACAACTAAAATATTTATTTCATTTCCTAAAGTGTTCTGAATAGAATTTAGTGTCTGCTTTATTCTTTTCTCTTCATTGTATGCTGGTATCACTAACGTCCAATCTTTCATTTTTGTCAATATATGTATAAAAAACCAAAATCAAAAATAATACAATTATTAATCCTATCAAAATTGTGATTATTTGCATTAGGCTCTCATGGAATAAATATATTAAACCCCCTTCGATAAAATTAAACAGAATCAAAATATATATAAATTTACTCCTCTGAATCGAAACGTTGTAAAAAGACAAAACATAGACTAAAGAGAATATACCCATAAATAAACTAAAGAATCCTATCAAACCAGCAATTTCTAAATACTCGCTCCCAAACAACATATTAACAACGAATTCAGGAAATAAAAAGTAAAAAGATACCACAACAAAACTGCATAAAAACACCATAAACAAAGATTTCAACATTAATCTCTTAGTATTTTTTTTGACAGCATACAATTCCGCTATCTTAGGAAACATAACCATACTAACTGACATAGATCCAAAAAATATTACCTTCCCCAATAAAGCCATAGCAGCATAATAGCCAGCTTCAACAGCACTTAAGAAATGTTTTACCAATAAAATATCAATCGTAAAAAATCCAGTCAAGCTAACTAGCATCAAAGCAACTGGAAAAGAATATCTATAAATTTCTCCGCTATCGAATTTCTTCTTTTCTTTTCTAAAAACCTTTCTTAAAAAATAAAATGTTAACACAAATGGAATTAAATAAGCAAAGGTAAAAGCTAAAATAGCTCCGTTAACCCCAAGCCCTATAGAAATTAATAAAACTCCAAGCCCTAATTTAGTAATCCCTTCAAAAACAAAACTAGCTCCCAATTGTTTGAATTTTTGTAATCCTTGTAAAATCCCTCTTGTTATTGGTAAAAGTAAAGCTAGGAATAAATAACTCCCAATCAACATAACTGGTGTCAAAGAATCTATTTTCAGAAAAGAAGCGATAAAGGGGCTTAAAAGTAAATACACTAAAGTAACTCCTAATCCAATCAAAAATATTTTCTTCAAAGAATTTTTTAATAAATATGCTATCTCTTCCCAATTTCCCTTAGCTTTAAAATCTGCAACAAATTTAGTTATCGTAGTTTGAATAGATGTTAAAGGCAAACCAATAATGTAAATTAATGATAACAAAGAACCGAATACGCCATACTCACTTGGCCCCAATTTTCTCCCAGCATAAAAATGAAATAAATATCCTAATATATTCAAAATAAAAAAACTGACAAAAAGTACAAAATTATCTTTTATCAAAGATTTATTTTTTTCAAAATGATGTTTTAATTTTTCTTTCATTTAAAGTACCCAAATTAAGCTAGAGAAGAAAAGCTGTATCAATATCATTGAATAAACAACTTGTCTCTCACTAAATTTTCCTGTTCTTGTGAAANAATGAGGTATCGAATAAATTTGATCATACATTGAATGTACCTTTCCATCTTTGAAATAACCATAACTTTGTTTTTTAAATTTCCCCCTAGCCTTTAAGAAAAATTCTATAATAAAAGGTATTGAAGAAATCAAAGCAGCTCTTTCAATATTTCCTAAAATAGCAACACATGCAATCACAGCTCCCAATAAATAGGTTAGAGAATCCCCAGCTAAAATTTTCGCGGGAGTTTTATTATAAAAGTAAAATGCAAGTAAAGAACAAAATGTAATAAATGCAATTATAGACGCAATATATGAACCGCTAACATGAGCATATAATCCTAACATGCCTGTATAAATTATGCCCATACCTGCTTCCATACCATTAAAACCACCAAGCATGTTTACCATATTAGCAGCTCCAACAACTCCTAAAGGAACTAAAACTAAAGGATACCATAAGCCGACATCAATCCTACCTAATAAAGGAAATTGCATAACTGTAGTTCCAGCCTTAACAACCATCAAGGGAACTGCAGCAACTAAAGTCAACAAAGGTTTTTGCCATTGCTTAAGTCCGTTAGAACTATCATGGTTTTTCTTAATTATAGAATCATCAACAAAACCAACAAAACAAATCATCAAAATCGTAGTTATAGCAGCAAACAAATTCACCAAAACAGAAAACTCATGCTCTAAGATTCCACTAAAAAAAACTCTAGAAAAAATAAAACACATCAATCCAATAAAGATCCCTGCCATCACAGCCAATCCGCCAGAAGAAGGAACTAAAGGAGTGCCATCTTTGTGCATATCTTTGACGACTAAATTTAATCTTTTCAAATATCTGGTTAACCAAGGAACAGCAAACCATACAACCAAAAAACTTAGCAATCCACAAAAATATGTGATATATTTCATAAAATCTGTTCATAAAGGGAGACTTAAAAAAGTTTCTAATTTTTTTCTAAGACCATTCCAACAGCATAAGCATAATATTGCTTAAAGGGAAATAATTTCTCAATCCCAACAAATAATCTTCTATATTTCTCAGAAAGAACCTCAACATTGTTGGTAGACATAGGTAATAATGCCTGCAAACCAAAGAACTTTTTAATTTTCAGATCAGTACCTTTAACTAATAATTTCATCTTTCTAATGCTATAATCTTCCTCATATCCAAAGTCCCATTTATTCAACATAATCATACTTTTCTTAAAGATCCTGTACCAAATGCAATTACTACTAGGAACAATTATTATTATCTCTCCAGTTTTCTTAGTAACTCTACTAATCTCCATTAATGCTTCTCTAGTCTTATCAATTTTAAAATGCTCTAACAATCCAGAACTGTAAACCAAATCAAATTTTTCTTTCTCAAAAGGCATATCAAACATACTAGCATTAACTAAATTATCCGTATATTGTTTACTTAATTTCAAAGCTTCTTCAGAAGTGTCTAATCCAACAATGTTGTGATCTTTAAACTGTGCCAGTCCACCTCCACTGCCACATCCAACTTCTAAAACATCAGAATTTTTATCAAGTTTCTCAGAATATCCTCTTAAAAAATCATATAATTTTAAACTATAATCAGAAACAATCTTCTTCTTTTTCCAAACATTATCCCAATTGTCAGTCATATTAGTTTTCTCTAGTAAGGACCATCCATATAACACCAAGCCCCGATTTTCCTAGTACAAACATTTCATGTAAAGAATTAATGTTAAAGATTCTCTTAGCAATATAACTTGGTCTTGTATAAAATTCCTTGTAAGCTTTCATTAAATATTTCTCTATAGTTTCAGGGCTTAATTGTGTAAAATATCCATTCTGAAAACTTCTAACATGTAAATTAGTAATTTCAGCTTCAGTTCCATCCCAATCATCAGGCAACTTATCTTTAACGTCATCATGCAAAGCAGATCCTGGATAAACAGTTAAAATTCCAAATGCTGCTGTTGTTGGCTTTATTTTTTTAGAAAAAGCAATTGTTTGTTCTATCTCTTCTTCAGTCTCACCAGGACTACCAATTAAAAAATGAGCATGGGTATCAATTCCAACTTCATTAGCCCATCTAAAAGTATTTTCAATTTGTTCAATAGTTTGATCTTTCTTAATAGCATCCAAAACTCTCTGACTCCCACTCTCCACACCAAATAATAATAAATGGCAACCAGCTTTTTTCATTATCTCCATAGTAGGCTTATCACACATTCCAATTTTACCATTACAAATCCATTTTAAATTTAATTTTTCTTTTATCATCAGTTCACATATTTCTTTTACTCTTCTTCTATCATATGTAAAAATCTCATCCCTAAATGCAATTTCTTTATAACCAAGGTTTTTCAAATATTTCATTTCCTTAATTAAATCCTCAACACTTCTCTTCCTAATATTNTTACCGAAGAAATAAGGAGCAGTACAAAAAGTGCATCTAGACGGACACCCCCTTGTAGTTTCCATCGTAGTCCATTTCTCTTCTTTAACCAAAGGATTATAATAATGAATTTTCAAAATAGGTTTCCTATCTACAATCGGCAGATCTTCCTCATTAACATACTCTCCTTGGACTCCAGAAATTCTTGGGATCTTATCCTTCCCAGAACTTATTTTTTTTATCAATTCCAAAACAGTGTCTTCTGGTTCATACTGTACTAAAAAATCTATAACATCATTTTTAGAACTATGTTCAGGCATAAATGTAACATGAGACCCACAAACAATTATTTTAATGTCTTTATTCCTTTCTTTTATAGCTTTAAGTAATTTTAAATCTCCTCTAAAAGTCATTGTAGACGTTTGAGTTATTAAAGTGTCAAATTCTTTCCAGTCATATTTATTTAACAATTCTTTATGAATTATTTTTTCTCCTTGAGCATCCAAAAATATAGTCTCAAATCCATTATTGTTCAAAAAAGTATTAACAGATAGTAATGCTAATGGTGGATACTCGACAAAACCAACTTTCTTACCTTTACACCAAGCTCCATAAAGAGTATCTCTAGAAAGAGTTTCTCCAGTCTCACTTCCAATGTTCAAAACGAAATTTTTCATAGTAGATTTCCTATAAATTGAAGAAATGTTTTCCTTTTTATTTCTTTCGAATTCTTAACAATAGTTAACATCACTTATTTCTATACAAACAAAAGTATTCTTTTTTAAGTTCTCTTGTCAACCCACATTCCTTAAGTTTATCGCAATCTTCATAAGCAACTACGTCTGTAACTCCTAAATAATCCAATCCTTCAGTAAATTCATCACATCTATCATTCGTAAGATCATCCTGAAGCTGCCAGAGTCTACTTGTGTGATCGAAAGGAACACTTTCAGCCCCCCATCCAGAAGGAGTAGTTAAATCATGTTTAATTGCGGCATAAGCATAAACAGCATGTGAATAAATCCTCCCAGTAGACCCAACACTCATAAAACTTCCTTGAACAGACGGAAGGATTGAAACTAAATCATCTTCTAAAGGACCATAAACAGGGAAAAAAGCAGTTAGTTGAATCGAAATCAAAACCCAAATTATGGGTAGAATAACTAACCCAGTAAGTATAATTTTTCTAAATTTCCTAGACAGTCCATCAATATTTAGATTAAATAACATAAACAAACTTAAAAATAAAAAGTACAAATTATAGGTATCTGGAACAGGCCTATTTACGAATGGGATAAAAGCAGCAATTCTAGTGATAAAAAGTACACATAAAATTAAAGGAACAGAATAGAATAACCAATCTTTTCTAAATTTATTAGAACTCTTCCAACTAAAGTAAAATATTATTAAGAAAGCTATAGGAATTATGAAAGAAGTTAATCTGTCTCCTAAAGTATAAGGGGTACTAGTTAAAAGAGTTCTTTGCAGCCCATAAAATCCTCCAACCATAGTATCTCTAATACCAATATAAAATGGCAACCACCAAAATGAAGTCCAAGCTAAACTTATCGCACCAGATATTAAAATAAGAATTTTCTCTCTAAAGCTTTTAATCAAAAATAAAGCAAAAACTAAGGAAGAGAACACCATAAACACAGAAATATGCGATACTAATAAAATACCATAAACAGGGATGAAAAATAAAAACTTCTTATCTATCTCATGATCTTTATACCAAATGATTATTAAAAATAATACTGTAGCCCAAAAGAACCCAAACATCTCTCCAAATCTTCCAACTCTCAAATAACTTATAAAAAGAGGATTTCCAAAAAAGAAAAAGAAGAAAGCAACTCTTTTGACAACAGACCAATTCATATTCTTTCCCATAAAATATACAGAAATAAATCCAAAAAAGAAGATAAACAACATCGCAATAAACTCAGCAATTTGAGCACTTTGGAATATGTAAAATAAAGGCAGTGCAAATAAAGCAGATCCAGGATGATAAAATTTCAATAAGGGAAATCCTCCCCACCAATTAGGAACAATGTTTCCATATCCATATTTAGCTAAGAAATGAATCTTTGCAATATGAGCACTATGATCATTAGCATAATCAAGAGGAAACATCCACATAATCTTAGATTGATCTATTAATCTTATAGCTAAAAATATTCCAATTATTAATATTCCCAAATAAAACCATCTATCTTTTATCATTTTTTCTTAGCATAAACAACCATAGTATCTCCAGTGTCTATCTTAAACTTTAAATCTCCAATTTTTGATTTTGTTATCATGCTTAATAATTTGTAAGCACCTTTGTAAGGTTTGAACCATTCGATAGCGTATTTTAAGATTATTGTTCTGGAATAGGACTTTATCTTTATAACATTAAATCCATTTTTCTCTAATAATTTCGTAATTGTTTTTGGAGAAAAATAAAATAAGTGCATCCTAACCATAGCCCACCAATTTTTCTTAGTTAATCTAGAAAAAAACCCATTTATGTTAGGCGTAGTAAGAATTAAATTTCCATCATTCTTCAAAATTCTATTTATCTCTTTTAATTCTTTATTTGGATCTGTAAGATGCTCTATCAAATCCCACATAGTTACAACATCAAATGAATTATCTTCAAATTTTATCTTATCTAAAGTTTTGTTATAAACATTGGAAATTCTTTTTTTTGCCTTCTCATAACCCCATTTAGATAGTTCAACTCCATAAACATCCCATTCTCTTTCTTTAGCAATTTCTAAGAAAATTCCAGTGCTACAGCCAATATCTAGTAACTTCCCTCTTTTCTTAGTCAGTTCTATTTCTTTTATATCTCTCTCAAAAGTAGCTTTTCTACCATCTTTTGAAAGTTCATAAAGCTCATCTTCAGTCTCTCCATATAATCCTTCTATATCGTCTTCTTGAGGATTAACATACATCAAACCACACTTAGCACATTTAACAATTTGTCCTATTTTCTTTGTACCAGAAGCATATACGAACTGTTTTGCCCTTTCTTTCCCTCCTCCATCTAGAGTACTCTTATAAATCACTCTAAAACTTTCTACATCACAAATAGGGCATTTTATTTTCATTTAGACATTAATTCAAGAATAGAAATAAATATAAAATTAATCAATTTTTTAAATACAAGTCTTAAAGAAAATAACATGAAATTATCAATTTTGATCCCGGTATATAATGAAGAGGAAACCATTCAAGAAATCCTTAAAAAGATTGATGAAGTGGATTTGACTAGTCAAAAAGTAGAGAAAGAAATCATAATAGTAAATGATGGTTCTACAGATTCCACAAATAAAAAAATAGAAGATCTACAAAAGTCAATTCCTAGATTAGATATAAAGGTAATTTATCAAGAAAATCAAGGAAAGGGAGCGGCAATAAGAAAAGCAATAGCTCACGCAACAGGAGATATAATGATAGTTCAAGATGCAGATTTAGAGTATGATCCTCAAGATTATGGTATTCTAATTGAACCAATAATACAAAAAGAGGTAAAAGTTGTATACGGCTCAAGAAAATTAAAGAAAGATAATGAAGGTTATTCTAGCCTTTCTTTTTTCATTGGAGGGTATATCCTCACAGTAGCTGCAAATTTATTATATGGATCTAAACTAACTGATGAACCAACTTGTTACAAAGTATTTGATGCAGAAACACTAAGAAGTATAAAATTAAGATGCAAAAGATTTGAATTCTGTCCAGAAGTTACGGCAAAAGTATTAAACAAAGGAATAGAAATAAAGGAAGTGCCAATCTCCTATTATCCAAGATCTAAAAGCGAAGGAAAAAAAATAAATTGGAGAGATGGATTTGAAGGAATGTGGACTTTAATAAAATATAAGGTTAGAAAAGATTTATAAGCATTAAGCTTTAAAATAAGTTAACTATAGAGAAAATTTATAATCTTTACTATGAAAATAAGACTTTTAAATCCTCCACAGAAATTGGCTGAAAAAGATGTTCCATTAATCAGCCCTCCCTTAAGTATAATGTATATTTCTGCTGTTTTAAAAGAAAGAGGATATGAAGCCCCGATTGATGATTTCCTAGTATCAAAAGAATTACAAATTAAAAAAGAAAAAAATTTCTCACATTTAGGATGGTCATGGGATAAAATAAGAGCATACCTCCAAGAAAATAAATCAGATGTAGTCGGAGTCACTAATTTATTTACTAGTCAGTTAGAATATGCTTTGAAATTATGCGAATTAGTGAAGGAAATAAATCCAGAAACCAAAGTTATTATTGGTGGACCTCACGCTTCAGCATTCCCTGAAGAAATATTAAAACATGATTTCATAGATTATGTTGTTGTCGGTGAAGGAGAATATGTTTTCGCAGATCTCATAGATGCAATAAAAAATAATAAAGACATAACCGGATTAGCTTACAAAAAAGGTACAAAAAGAGCTATCACAAACAAACTAAACCCAATAGAAGATCTAGACAAACTACCTCTACCAGCTTATTCTGAAATAAATCTAGAAAATTATTTCAAAGTATACAAAAAAGGATTTGAATCAAGACCCGACTGTTCTTCCAGTCCAAGAGTAATATCAATGATTACAAGCAGAGGGTGCCCATTTGATTGTGTGTTCTGCTCAATACATGGACATATGGGAAAAAAATACAGAGTTCATTCCGTAGACTACGTTATAAAACATATCAAGTTCTTAAAAGAAAATTATAATATCGAACATATACATTTTGAAGACGATAACTTAACATTAAATGTAAGAAGATTTGAAGAAATATTAGATGGATTAATCGAAGAAAAAATAAATATTAAATGGGACACTCCTAATGGAGTAAGGGCTGATAAATTAAATTTTAGAATACTAAAAAAAGCTAAACAATCCGGATGTTCAAGATTAAAGATTGCTGCAGAATCAGGAGATCAAGAAATTCTAGATAAAGTAATAAAGAAAAATTTAGACTTAGAAGAAATCAAAAAAGTTGCAAAAATCTGTCAGCAATTAAAAATCCCTCTAGGTTGTTTTTTCATTTTTGGAGTGCCTGGAGAAACATTAAAGGATATAGATACAACATTTAGATTCGCTTACAATTTATTCAAGAAATATGATGTATTACCTCATTTCAACCAGTCAAGACCAAGTGTAGGCACAGAACTATATGACCTTTCTAAGGAAAAAGGATACATAAAAAATCCTTCTCAAGGTAAGTACATACAATATGATAACCCATACATAGAAACAGAAGAATTTAACATGGCCCAATTAAGAGATAAATCAAACATATTCTATAGAAAAATATTTTTCCTACATATTTGGAAACTAGCTTCAAATCCGTCCTTTTCTTATAGGTTTTTCAAATTTTATGGATTAAACTTTGGAAATTTATTTAGAAAAGCCTTAGCATATATCCAATATTAAGAAAAGATTTAAATAACACACCTACAGGAGATTTTAATATGAAAATTGCTCTAATTGATGTCCCATATAGGAATAGAGAAAGCATAAACAAGGATGTAAACGGAGGTTATGGAACAATTACTTCTGTTGGAAATTCTCCATTTGCTAGACTAATAGAATATATGAAAAAATCAAATGTTAAATTACCTCTAATCTCTTTTGGTTACCTTGCAGCTATTTTTTCTAAAAAAGGTTTTGATGTTTATTTTAAAACAAATGAAAATCTAGCTCCAGACACAAATATTGTTATCATTTACGGTTCTATGGTAGGTTCCAAAAGCGAAATAGAATTTGCAAAAAAATTAAAAAAAAGATATCCAGATTGTTCAATTGGTTTTATAGGGCCCTTCCCCTCAAGCAAACCAGAATTATTTATTGAGCATTGCGATTTTATAATTAATGGTGAACCTGAACAAGTAGCGTTAAATGCAACAGAGAAATGGAAACCAGAAGGAATCATAAAAAGCAAATTTGTCGAAGATTTAGATAGTTTACCTTTCCCAAAATGGGATATTTTTCCTCATTCAAAGTTTTCATATTTCCCAGTCATAAAAGAAAAACCTTTTTCAGTAATCCAATCAAGCAGAGGTTGTTCCTTCAGCTGCGGATATTATTGCCCTTACGTTGCTGCACAAGGTAATAAATTGAGACATAGAAGTATCTCAAGCGTTATTGAAGAGATAAAATATCTAAAAAGAAAATTCAATGTTAAAGGATTCTTATTCAGAGACCCATTATTTTCCTCAAACATAAAAAGAGCAGGAGACATAGCTCAAGCAATAATTGATAATAATCTAAATGTAAAATGGGCATGTGAAACAAGATTAGATTTGCTTAATAAAAGTTTAATAGACTTATTTTATGCAGCTGGGCTTAGATCAATAAATGTTGGCATAGAATCTCAAGATGAAGAAGTTCTTAGAAAGTCCCAAAGAAAATCTATAAAAAAAGTCCATCAAGAAGAAATCATTAGTTATTGTGATAAAAAAGGAATAAAGATCAGTGCCTTTTACATGTTAGGATTAGAGAGCGACACAAAAAAAAGTATAATGAAAACAATAAATTATGCAAAAAAACTAAACACACATGTAGCCCAATTCACAATCACCACACCAATACCTGGAACACCATTCTATGAAGATTTTAAAGACAAAGTAACAACAAATGATTTCGAAAAATACAGTAATTATAATCTGGTTTTTGAACATAGTAATCTCTCTGAAAAAGAATTAATGAAACTTAAAGAAAAAGCATTTGTAAGTTATTATTTTAGACCAAGATATATGTTCAGTTTTTTCAAGAGGATGTTTTTCTAATAATATTAAAAATGAAAATTAACAAAGGATTCCACATTTTTGTACTAATCTTCGTAGTTTATTTATTTTATATTTCAAATTATGGGGGGAGTTATTTAGCAGATTCCATGCTTTCAGGATCTATAGCATTTGTAGACAATCAAAATTTCATAGTAGATGATTATGTAAAAGAAGGTTGTAAAACTACAGGATGTGACTTTGCATATTTTAAAGGACATTTCTATTCAGGATTATTTCCAGGAGGTACATTGTTAGCCATACCGCTATACGCAATAATAAAACCTCTAACTAATTTAATTCCCGTAACAGGAGTAGGAGAATATCCCTTTATCCAGCTAAAAATCCTTTTACTAAATGTTTTTGCTACAGTTTTCATATCTTCTTTACTTTCAGCACTCTTAAGCGTTCTTTTATACAAATTACTTTACCATTTCGACATTAATCATAAAAGAAGATTCTTAATTTCTTTAATTTTTTCTTTCGGTACATTATTTTTTATATATTCGACAGGATATTATTCAAGGGTAATTTCAGCATTTTTTGTATTCCTAAGTTTCTATCTAATTTTCACTTCTAAAGTAAGGGACAACTTTAAACCTCTAATACTCTCATTAGCAGGATTATCTGCAGGGTTCGCAGCCATTACAGACTTTCAACACTTCATTTCATTGGGAGTTATATTCGCCTATCTTTTCTGGGTATACAGAAATAAAAAACTATTATATTTCATAGCAGGAGCAATTCTCCCTATATTATTTTTCCTAGGCTATAATTTTTTCATATTCGATAGTTTCCTTACAACTTCCTATCATCACAGAGCAATGGATGTAGCATCAAGAATAAATATTTCTATAGATGGAGGTTCAGTAGATTTTTCATTTACAAGAATGATTGATTATTTATTTTCTCTAAAATATGGCCTAATAATTTATATGCCTTTCATAATCCTATCCTTCTTTGGATTTTATCTTGGGTTGAGAACTAGGTTTTACAAAGAAACTCTATTTTGTTTATTATTATTTTTGTCAAATTTCCTTTTTTATTCCTCTATATTATGGTTTTCTCCATGTTCGTTTGGATTAAGATATTTGGTTTCAGTTATGCCATTCTTGATGGTCCCATTAATATTCGTTTTTAAAAAAATAAGAATGATATATGTGGTATTGCTAGGAATTATTTCAATACTTTTCAATTCACTAGCTCCTATGTTTTATTACACTTGCACAAGAGGACATTTATTTGATTATTATTTCCCAACTTTATTCCAAAAAGGATTAACGAATTATACTTTTAATCTAATATCCACAAAAGTAATTTACATCAGCCCATGGATCACTAATTTAATTAGCATAGTATTTTTATCGTTAGTATTTTCTTATGGAGTATACATTTGGAAAAAGAATTAATTTTTCTTAGCTACAATAATCATTTCTCTTTTTTTCATTAACTTTCCAAAACCTTTAACTAAAGATTCTCCGAAAGGATATTTATAGAACATAGAATAGCCTCCACCATAATTAAATTGATTCTTAACCACATTAAATCCATTCAAATGTAATAATTCATTTATGTAGCCAAAATTCCAGCCATACAAATGTTTTCCTATATTAGGTTTAAAACTTTTATACACTATATTTTTACTAAACTCTGGCAAAACTAAAACTAAAGTTCCTCCTTTTTCTAAACTATTATAGAATTCATTAAGTATAGCATCGGGATTTCTTAAATGTTCTAAAACATGAACGCATAGAATAGAATCTATTTTAGCTTTAACATCTTTCAAATTTTTAAAAACTTTTATTCCTCTTTCTTTACATTTATCAATACAAAATTCACTAACATCCACACCAACACTCTTTTCTTTATTCAAAAAAATATTCTGGCCCAGCCCACAACCAAATTCCAAAACATTTCCTCTTAGGTACTTCCAATATTTCTGGCTACATTTAGCTCTAAACAAATAGTATTTTCCATTTTTTAGTAAATTCCCATGAACTACTTCGTGGTAATTTTTTTCATAATGGTTTTTCATTTTAAAATTAGTATCTCCCTTCAATACTCGTAACACCAAGATCAGCTAATTTGTCTCCATAATATCTTTCTGGAACTTCTAAATCTTCAGGATAGCTAATTTCCCAAATCTTCAATGGACCAACAGTTCTTCCATTAAAAATACTCAAAGGTAAGTTTTCTTGATCAGTATAAACTAATTTAAAGTATTCTGTCTCTTGTTCAGTCAAATACAATTTATAGAACAAAGTGTTCTTAACTTTCTCAGATATATAAAAGCCATTAACTAATCCTCTACCTTCGCCCCCATCAAATCTAGGCACCATAAAGAAGCATCCCTTTAATCCCTCTTCTGGAAATGTCATTTCTTGTCCATTCAAATACAAACACTCTAAGGGAATAGTTTCCTGCTCACCATTATAAGTTAAAACTGCTCGTGGTTGAGAAAAGGTAGATGATCCATCCTCTCCAATGACTATTGGTAAAAGAATAGCAGCAATACCCGCTCCGCCTCCTTTAGGATATAATTTCCCTTTGTATTCAAGGTCCCAATCTATTGCAGTTCCTCCAGCAAAAACAAGTAAAGTGCCATCTCTATTTTCTTGAGTTTGACTGTCATCTCTAGTAAACACATTTATCCAAGAATACCTATCCCAATTTCTATCAGCCCCAATAGAAGAGAATGCGGGATATTTACCAATCTCATCAGAAATCATCAATGCATGTGTAACATCATGAGCCTTAAAAAATTTCAAAGCTTCAATCTCATTTTCCCCAGTCAAGAAATACCTTCCCATTAGATGATTTAAACTACTCTTAGCGTTTCCACCGTCTGTGACAGTAGCTCTTTCAAAACCTGTCTGCACCCAATAACCATAATCCCACCAATGAGCAAAAACAGCATCTTCTGGAGTATTCTCTCTAACCCAACCTCCAGCAATTTGCCATTGTTGACTATAACTAGGCCCAGAATGTCTCGCTTGAGCAACAGTTCTTTCATAAAAATTATTTACAACACCATCATCAAATAAACCATAAGCAAAACCAGATGAAATACTAAAAGGATTTATCAACAAGAAGAACATTAAAATCCAAGCCCCGATTTTATACACATCTTTTTTATTCAATGAAAAATCAAATAATCTAAAAATAAGATATGAAAATAAAATTGTAGTTATAGGAGCCAAAACAAAAAATAATCTTGAAGCACTTCTTGCTGCAAGTATCATAACAAAAAACCAAACTAAGACCAAAAGACCGGATTCACTTATTTTCCTTCTCCCAATAAAGGCTTCTTGATCTTTTTTAAAAATATACAAGTAATATCCAATAAAGAAAATTCCAAAAATTAAAGTAGAACCTAAAAACAATTGACTAGCCATATTACTTGTTCCATTAAATGAAGAATCTGGAGCATATCTATTAAACATCCATCCAATCAACAAAAAGGAATACAATAACGTTGCAATTATCTTTCCATCTCTTTTCACTAAAAATTTCTTAATGGTATCATAGAATAACCACACAGATCCAATCAAAAGCACCCAAATGTATTTCCAACTCATTTGACCAATCCAATCTCTAAAATATGGTTGACGGGATTCAGCAACTGTCAAAGCCCATCTACTCTGTCCAAAAGGACTAGTGAAAATAAAAGTTAATTCTTTAAATGTATTAATCACAAAATCAAAACCTGCTATAATTATAAGACCTATAAGACCAAGAACTCCACTAATAGCCAGAGTTAAAATCCCTAATGGAATTTTATTTTCAAGTTTACTCTTAATTTTTAAAATATCTTTCTCAAATAAAATATAATAAACCACTCCCGCTAGTAAAACAAACAAACTAAAACTAGAATAAATCCCCACTATCAAAGTCTTTATTGTAACGAAATCTTTCAAAGTAGTAAAGGAAATAAAAAATAAAACTAACCAACTGGCATAGGTCAATAAATGATAAACTCTAAATCTAATAAAAAATAAACTTACCAAAGCAAATATAGCGAGTATAACTACTACAAAAAACATTCCTCCCCAAACTAATCCCATCAAACCAGTAATAAATCCAGATAACCCTCCAAAAATTAAAATAGATTTCCAATTCTTACTTTGCCAACTAGTTACAAAAAAATAAAGAACAGCAAAGAAAAACACCATGGCAAGTGCTTCTTTATCACTAAATCCAGATAAAGTTCTATGTAGGTAAGGGGGAATAATTCCTAATAATAAACTACTCAATAAAGCAACTCTATAATCGAATAATTTCTTAACTAACAAAAAGAAGAATATCAATCCAACAACAAAAGCAATAGGTGGATACAATACATGAACTTTTTCTAAGGTGATTGATGAATTAAAAAAATGAAAAAATTTAAACAAATAAACAATAAAGAAACTTAACAATTTAAATTCAACTAAGTTATCATATCCCCAAGGATAATACCTCATATAATCTATTGCCATTAAGCTACCATTCTCTAAAATATGCTTAGCGTATCTTAAGAAAGCATATGGATCTAATGCCACAGGAATATATTTGCCACTTGTAACATCTATCAACAAACTTAAGTTCCTAGTTCTAATCCAATAACCTAACCAAGCTACAATAACAAAAATGAACCAGTACCAATTCTTTTTTAGATTAAGCTTCTCAATTAATTTATTTTTCCTCTCTTCAATGACGTCGTCCATCCTTTTTGAACCATAAATCAAATTTAAAAAGCTTTTTATTAAGAAACTATTCTTTTTTAACATCTAGGTCCTTGATAGTCAATTTACCTTTCTCAGCTATCAAAGCAATCTCATCATCTGCATTAAATCTTGTAATTTTTGTAATTCCTTCTGGCAATCTAATTCTTCCACCCTTAATATCCAAATTCATAATAACTTCTTTCTGAGGCTTCATACCAAATTCTTTAATTATCTCTTCATACTTGCCTTCTTTAGATTCTCCTTTAAACTCCTTAGTTTTCTCAAATAAAAATTTAGCAAAAAAATCAGCAACATTTTTTTTAGTAGCTGCCGTTATTCCAGCCAAACCAGGACTCAGATTAACTTCAATAACCATAGAACTCTTAACTCCTTCTAACAAATCAACCCCACAAATATCTGCCTTTACAGCTTTAGCAGCTTTTATAGCAACTCTCTCAGTTTCATAGTCTAGCTCATAAGCTAATCCTGTTCCACCTTGATGGATATTACTCCTAACTTCTCCACCTTTACCCTTTCTTTTCATTGCCGCAACAACTTTCTTTCCCGTAACAATAGCCCTAATATCTGTAGCACTTGTCTCAATATATTCTTGAATTAAATAAGGTTGGTTAAAAACTTCTAAAGTGTCTAACATGGATTTGGCACTTGGTAAAGAATCAGCAGTCATAACTCCCTTTCCTTGAGTTCCAGACGGTATCTTCATTATAATTGGATAATTCACTTCTTCTAATAACTTCTTAGCTTGCTTTGTTGTAGCAGCAAAATAAGTCCTAGGCATATTAACTCCTAATTTACTTAATTCCAACATAGTTAAAAATTTATCATGAGCAGTCGTATAGGATTCTGGAGCCATAGGCAAATAACATTTTCCTTGCAAAGCAGAACTTATACTTCTTTGTAATAAAGCATATTTGAAACTCCCTCTAATATATACACAATCATATTCTGGCAGTGGCTTTTTTTCATATAAAACTTCAACTTTCTTCTCATCAACCCTAACTTCTATTTTTTTAATATCTACCTCATCCACAGAATCAAAATATTTTCTAGCCTCCTTGCTAATAGATTTACTTCCCTCACCTCCCAAACTTATTAAAGCTAATTTCATGTTTTGTAAACTCTCGGAATTTCATTCGACATACTCGCCATACCCCCGTGACCTTTATAAATGGCAAAGCCCTGAATATCATTATGAAAGCAATCGCCACAATCAAGCTTAAATTGCCTAATAACAATGTCTTTCTCGAAACTATGAAACAATATTCCTATTCTGCTAATAAAGTTATTGATTTTGGTTGGAATATAAAGACTTATAGTAAAAGGGAGCTTCATGATCTTACTTATCATAAAATCAGAGAGGAAACTCAACTTCCTGCCCAATTGGTTTGTTCTAGTAGGGATAGAGCTTTTGAAGTCCTCAAGGCATGTAAATTTCAAAAATCCAAACCAATTATGAAAGAATATCTTACTATTAGATATGACTCTAGAAGCTTTTCTTTTAGATCTAATAAAAATAATTACTACATTTCTCTTACAACTATCAATGGAAGAATTAAATTTCCAGTAGAGATTCCTGAATGTTATTGGAAATACCTTGATTATAAGGTTTGTTCTGCTGATTTGATTCTTGATAAAAAAGAAAGGTTGTTTTTGAACATTGTTATGTCTAGAAGTATTAAAATCCTTAATAGTAACAACATAGTTGGAGTTGATCTTGGAATAAACAACATTGCTGTTACTTCTCAAAAACAATTTTTCAATTCTTCTCAAATTAAACTTAAAAAACTTAAATTCAAGCATTTGAAAGCAAAACTTCAAGCCAAAGGCACTAAATCTGCCAAAAAACTTCTTAAAAAAATCTCTGGCAGAGAGAAACGGTTTATGACTTGGGTCAACCATAATATAAGCAAGAGTATTATTAATAAGGTGGAAGAAGGAACTATAGTTTTGGAAGAACTTAAAGGAATCAGAAAATCTAAAGTTAGAAAAAAACAAAGATTTTGGCTTCATTCTTGGAGCTTTTATCAACTTCAAAGATTTATAGAATACAAAGCTGTTAGAGGGGGGATTAAAATAATTAAAGTTAATCCTAGAAATACTAGCAAAATCTGTAATAGCTGTGGTAATCTTGGTTCTCGTTGCAAATCTTTCTTTACTTGTTCTCATTGTGGTTATTCCTTGAATGCTGATTTAAATGCAAGTTTCAATCTTGCTAAGCACACCAGTATATCTGATTGTGTTTCGGCTGAAGTAATCCCGCCGTTCTTAACATGTGATACTAAAGCATAGTTAAAAGCCCAATTCTTTTATAGAGGGTGGATTACGTCAATGGATCTATTAGAAAATTCCCCTTTCTTAAAGCTTCCCTTCCAATTAATAGCCTATATTTCATTTTCTTCCTATCTGATAAATTCAACAAAACAGTAATATTTGTATTATCAATATGTATTTCCTCTCTAACAACAGGCCTTTTAGTATGTCCAGCAGCACTCCTATATTTTCTCTCATCGATAACCGGACCTAAATTTAACTCTTCAGCTAAACCTCTATCAATAGAACATCTCCTAGCTCCAGTATCTATTCTTGCAATTACTTTCTTCCCTTTTATGGTAACTTCTTCAGTTAAACCTATAATTTCTCTCTTAGCCATATGTTATCAAATCTGCTTTAACTGTTTTTAAATTTTTCTACGCAACTCTTATAAACAATAAAATATAGATTAGAAACATGATTTCATCCCATAACAAATACTTCACTTTAATCATATTTGCCGCTATTTTATACTTAATTTTCCTACTAATAAAACCATTCATCTCAATAATTTTAGGCAGCATTATCTTAGCCTATGCATTTTGGCCAATAAATAAAAAATTAGAGGCTAAATTAAAAAAACCAACAGTTTCAGCAGCTTTAACAACAATTTTAATTTTCTTAATAATCTTAGTTCCTTTAATTTTTATCTTAAATATATTAACTATTGAATCCATATCAGCTTATCAAACCTTAAAAGGTCAAGATATCTCAGCATTAACATCTTCTTTTGCAGATGAAAAATTTACAGGTAACATCCAAGGAATCGTTGACAAAGTTTTATTATTCTTCGTAGAAACGACATCTAAACTAGTCTTGAGCATTCCCCAATTAGCTTTAGATTTCTTTTTATTGTTTTTCCTAATATTTTATTTGTTAAAAGATGGCCAAAAAGTAGTAAGTATAGCAAAAACACATTTTCCATCAAAAAATAAATCAGTTATCTATTCTAAATTTGAAAGACTAACAAAAGTTTTAATTTATGGTACAATCTTAATAGCTATTTTGCAAGGAATTTTAGGTGGAGTAGGCTTCGCAATTTTTAAAATAGAATCTCCAATTTTATGGGGTTCAGCAATGGCCATAGCGTCCTTTATACCAATAATAGGTACCGCAATAATTTGGTTCCCTGCTGGCATCTATAAATTAATCCAAGGCAATTTCGTTTCAGGAATAGGAATTTTATTATTCGGTGGTTTGGTAATTAGCACAGTAGATAATTTCGTAAGACCTTATTTCGTAAGCTCCAAAGCAAAAGTACATCCTGCAATTATTTTCTTAGGCGTTTTAGGTGGACTAAAATTATTTGGCTTTACAGGAATAATCATAGGTCCATTATTTTTAGTATTAGCTTTAGAATATATGGGAATTAGAGCTCCTAATTTGAAAAGTTAATAACTCCATAAGTTTCTAGAAAAACTTTACAACACAATCCACCAGCCCTAGCAGATTCTATTAAATCTTTATTTCTGGCTAAACTCCATTTCCAACCAACATACTTGGTTTTATCTTTAGGAACGTCTTGATTAACATTAGGTGTCCCAGATAACAAGAAAGCCTCGTAAACTGTCATATGCAAATCATATCTTTTCCTTTTATCAGTAAAGTCTTCTCCAAGTGCGTGTCCAACTTCTACTTCTATCCCTAATTTTTCTCTACTAGATTCTCTAATCGCGTGTTTATAATCCTCTTCTGAAGGAACGGGCCACTCGTGACTTATAGTTCCTGCTGGCAATCCCCAAACACCAGGGCCTTCATCTCTAGCTGGCCTCTCAATAATTAAAAATTCTTCAGAATTTTCTGGATTGTGAACAGCATATGCAAACGAAATTTTTAATGACTTTTCCATATTAAAATTTCTAAAGAATTAAACTTAAAAAACTTACTAATAAAACAATCTAGGCGTAACAAATACTTCTACTACCGCTGCAACAACTAACATTAAAATAGCAATAACAATTAAATCTATAGAATCCATTAAAATTTTCTTAAAACTCTTAGTACCAAAATCATGTCTAATTACAGCAACTGAAATTATACTTCCAGCTAATCCTGCAACAAAATACGCGGTTATTTCAGGAATACCATGTACCATATATCTCATTACACTCGTCCCTCCAACTTGAAAATATCCAGTAAATTTTTCAAAACCCACAACATTAGCAAAATCACTAATATTATTCCTAAAAAAAGTTCCAATAGCCGCCGCAATTACAGAAGCGTTCCAAGTTAAAATAAATATAGCTCCAGCTCCAAATAAAAACGCAAACAAAATACAAAAAATCATAACTTTGATATTATTAGAAAAAATCTGCATTAAGAAATCTCCACCAACACTTAACCCAACAACACCCGCATTAATACTTCTAATAGTTTCCAATTGAACGCCAAATAAACTTTTCACAATAGCATCTGGTAATAACGTAAACCAAACAGTATAAGCAGCCAAATAACCACTAAATAAAAACATAAAAACCATTATAGCTTTACTATGTTCCTTTAATAGAAACTTCTCATCATTACTCTTACTATCTTTTTCCTCTTCTATTTTAATTACAGTATAAACTAACGGCACTGAAGCTATTACCGTCAAAAAAACCATTACTAAACTTGCGTAATCTCTAAAAATCCACAAACTCAAAAAAACCGCAATCGAAGCATAAACAGCTCCAATAATGAACATTTCTAATGGATGACCCTCCGCTTTAGTAGGATTTATCAAACTTTCAATAACCATTACTTAGAAATTACCCAAACTTCTATATATATTTATTGGAATATAATTACCACTAAAACAGACAAATTAAGCACAAGCCCATCTAACAGCTACACCCTCTTTAAAGACTTGCATACATTCTCTATCTTTTGTACAAGTATAAGGACATTCCTCTTCTATCAAAACTTCTTCTTCTATAATTTCTTCAACAATCTTTTTAGTCTTAACTTCATCATTGTCACAAACATTATTATTATTTTGATCTAAACAACAATTTCCCTTTTGATACTCTATATAAGGAGAATTACAATAAAATTCTTCAACAGGTTCCATTACAACACCCCCCGTAGGAGTTTGAACACATCCACTAACTAGCACAATTAAGAATCCTAATAAGATTAAATTTTTGTTCACTAATAACCCCTCTTTTTTTCTGTAAAACTTTGAACTTTTTAAACTTTTTTAAAACTTATTTTACTTATGAATGCTAAATCTGTTGGTTTCACACATTATAATCATTAGGGCATCAGGAGATTTTTCTTTAAACCCCTTGAAGTTATTAATGTCTGTTTGACTTGGAGTACATCTCCTAAAAGGGTGGCTATGTAGACTTACCAAACTTTCGCTTGAACAAGGCTCAGCTACAACTTGGTTAAATTTTTGAGAAAATGTCTTAGGAATGTATAAATCATTGATAATATAAGTTTCTTCCACTTTAAGCCCTTTTAAACAAGCTTTGAATTCTACAGCTTGGTTAGATAAGTAAATCTCTTCTAATTCATCTAAACTATTGTTTGAAAAAATAAGCGTATTATTGAAACTAAAATCTACTTGATTATTCTCAACTTCCTCAGTAGAAAATAAACTAGTTATCTGATCTTGAATGGGGATAGCAAAAAAATAACCTAAAAATAAAAGCAAAAGAAAAATAGAACCAACAGGAACAAAAATCTTTTTTAATTTACTTTCTTCAAATTCCTCAAAATCTTCATCTTCTTCCATAGTAAAAATCGCCGAGACAGGGATTTGAACCCCGATATCCATAAGGAAACAGGCTAACCTGGTAAAATTCAAGGCTTACACAACTTTTGATGAAACTTTTCCCAAAAGTTTCTGCGCAATACCAGATTATGCGATCTCGGCTTAAAAGAAATTAAATTCTAAAGAATTTATAAACTTATCCCGGACAAACACCTTCGGTCCAATAAGCAACATCTTCATTTTGACAAGCAAAACAACCATTAGTATAATCGGAAGCACATGGCCACCTTATACATTTAATATTTTCATTACTCCACCCACAAACAGGTTGATAAATTTCATTACAAACATCTTTTCTCTCATCACAAAAATGTTTTTCTATAATAGGACATTCCTGAAACTCACATTCAGGCGCAACTCTAACAACGACACTACCATCATCACAAACTCTAGCATCTTCAGTACAACCTATGGGAGTTTGAACACATCCATTTAATAAAAATAAAGAAAATAATAAAAGAAAATATTTCATCTTTTTCTTTTTGCAAGGTTATCTATTTTCTGCTCCAAAATAAAAACTCTTCTCAAAGAATAAACTATTCCAGCAACTGCCCCAACTAGAACATATAAAAGAACATCAGTACTTACAGCCATTAATAATCACCTCTCATATCTCTTCTAAAATATATATTCCTATTTAAACTTTTCTACATTAGAACCAAATATAAAACCCACAAGGACAAAGCAGCCCATATCAACATATATATGTGCATAACTCCTTCAAATTTTTTGCCATAAATCTTATCAACAAAATTACCTAACTCTTTTTGAAATTGTAAAAAGCTAAATCCAATTAAAAAACCAAAAAACGCCATTGCTGCAAATATTTCAACAACATTCATTTCTTGCAACAAAAATCCAAGAACAACAAAAGCCAAAATTAAAAATAAATAAGATCTATTTTTTACATTTCCTTTGTAAAATGGTTTAACAATTTTCTTATGATAATTTTTTTGATCGACATAAATATAAATTATTTTGAACAATCCTAAGAAAGCCATAATGCCTGCAATGATCTCAACATTTCCCATAAAAACTAAAATATAGTTACTAGTATATAAATCTTACTCACTACTTCCCTTACCAATTAATTTTTCTAAGATAGATGCAAACGCAGGCCTAGTAACAAACACTCCGATAGTAACTCCCAAAATTGTTGTGATTGCAAATCCTCTTAATAATCCAGCCGCAGCTCCCCATAAAGGTAGCATAGCAACAACAGTTGAAAAATAAGCAACTAAAATAATATAAAATGCCTTTTGTATTTTCTCCTTCCAACTATAAAATCTTTCAGCCTCACCTTTCATAATCTCGTCTGTAATAACAATTTGATCATCTACCCCCGTTCCAACTGCAGCAATTATTCCCGCAATAGCAGCTAGGTCTAAGTTCCAACCAATAGCTGCAGCCATTCCTAAGATTATAAATATTTCACTCACTAATGTAATAGC
>NZBI01000001.1 GCA_002687825.1 Nanobdellota archaeon | reverse complement strand
AGTTAATTCACTACAAGAATGGGTTCTTATGTTAGTTTTTAACATATTTCTATTAATATTGAGAGAGTTTTATAAACGTTTTTATTTTTAGTTATACCCATGTTTAACGTTAAATTTAAGGACGGAAAGGCTAGAATTGGAGATCTTAAAACTAGAAGTGGAGTTNATAGAAACTCCTTTTTTTATGCCTGTNGCTACTANNTTNAATGTTAANTTANTNGNNNCNNNNGANTTANANAAATTAAATGTTGGATGNTGTTATTTCTAATGCNNTNTTATTATATTTGAAGACCNGGATTNGAGTTANGTTNAGAAATTTNNAGGNATTCATAAGATTAATGAATTATNATGGNGTAATATTTACNGATTCTGGTGGATTTCANATGATNAGTGANGATTTNTTAGTTNNTATTNATGAGAAGAAAGCTAGATTTAAAGATCCTTATTCTGGGAAATTAATTGACATGTATCCTGAGAAAAATATGGATATTCAGGAAAGACTGAAATCAGATGTTGCTATGTGTTTGGATTATATGCCTAGATATAAAGATGATTTAGAAGTTATAAAGAAATCAGTTAAGTTAACATATGAATGGGGAAAGAGATGTTTAGAAGCTAAGGAAGATGATAAACAGAAATTATTTGGAATTATACAAGGTGGATTGGATATTGAGTTGAGAAAGAAAAGTTCTGAATTGATGAGAAGTTTAGATTTTGATGGGTATGCTATTGGAGGATTGGCTATTGGAGAAAGTAGAGATGAATTAAAAAAAGCTGTTGATGCTGTTGTTGGTAATTTACCTAAAGATAAACCTAGATATTTGATGGGAGTTGGTTCTATTCCTGAGATATTAGAAAATATTGGTAAAGGGGTAGATTGTTTTGATTCTTGCTATGCTACTAGACATGCAAGACATGCAATCGGATTTACTAAAAATGGAGAAATAAGATTAGAGAAGGGAAGATATAGGGAGGATGAAAATCCTATTGATGATTGTGGATGTGAGACTTGTGAGAATTATTCAAGAGCTTATATTAATTATTTAATTAAAATAAAGGAATATAATTGGATGAGGTTAGTAAGCATACATAATATTTATTTTATTCAGAATTTAATTAAAGAATGTAAAGAAGCTATTAGAGAAAATAATTTTAATGAATTTAAAGAAGAGTATTTATCTAGAATTTCTAAACTGAATTCTTAGAGTTAAATCTTCTAATTTTTGTAGGTTGTATTTTACTTGGTCGAATTTTTTTCTTAAATCATTATCTCTGATATCTAATAATAGGAACTGTTCATAGATTTTATCTACTATTTCTTTCATTCTAATTGCTTCTTTTGGTTTTTTATTAATAGCGAAGTAATTAGCCTTTCTCATTACTTCTCCAGTTAAATCACATAAACCAGCTAGATAATCTGGGGCTGAAACGTATAAATCTTTTTGTGAGGGTACTTTATTATGTTCTATGAATTCATACAATACAATAGCTTCAACAAATTCTTGCATTGCTACTTTGTATGTTGGAGAGAATTGTAGTTCTCCTCTAGTTCTTAAATTTCTAATTTTTTCTTTAAGTTGAGTTGCTAAAGAAGCGGATTTTTTATCATCTCTATGAATTGCATAAATAACTCTTTTTGAGAATCTTATCGCTTCATGACATTTTTGAAGCATTGTGTCTCTTCTTTTATCGAATAGTTGCATTTCTTTGCTAATATGTGTTAAGTCTAATCTCACCATATTATGAAAAAAAGTTTTTAAGTTATTAAATGTTTTGTATTAAGAAAATTATTTATAGATTGTTGTTTTTATTTATTCTATGTCCTGGAAGTTTAAAACAGCATTTAGAGATTTTAAGAGAGTAAAGGAGATTTCTTCAGTATTGTTTAAAGAGGGATTGGGTTATTATGTTCATAAGCTAAAATTAAAACATCATTTGTTTTTGAAAAAAGATGAGAGAAGTAAGAAAGATGAGGAACCTACTGATATTCCAAGAAATTTAAGAAAGGCTATGGATAAACTAGGTCCTACTTTTGTAAAAGCTGGGCAATTTTTAAGTTTGAGGCCGGATTTAATTCCAGAAGAATATTGTGATGAATTTTCTAAATTACAGGATGATGTTCATGAGCTGAAATTTAGTACTGTTAAAAATATAATTCAAAAAGAATTGAAAATAAAATTAAATGATGTGTTCTCTTCTTTTCATGAAGAACCTATAGCTAGTGCAAGTATCGGACAAGTTCATAGGGCTAGATTATTGAATGGACAACATGTTGTTGTTAAAATTCAAAGGCCTAAAATAAAACCTATAATAGAAGCGGATATTGATATTTTATTTTATTTAGCTGAGTTAGCTAAGAAACATATTGAAGAATTGGAAGATATTAACTTAGAGGATATTATTAAAGAATTTGAGAGATATACTAAAGATGAATTAGATTATGTTAAAGAAGGTAGAAATATAGATAAATTTTATGAAATTTTTAGAGGTGATGTAAATGTTATAATTCCTAAAGTCCATTGGGATTATACAACTTCTAAAGTTTTGACTATGACTTATATTTCAGGAATAAGTGCTGATGATAAAGATTTATTGGATGAGGAAGAATATGATGTTAAAAAAGTTGCAGATAATGTGGCTAATTGTTTTTTGAGACAAGCTTTTGAATTTGGGATTGTACATGCTGATCCACACCCTGCCAATGTTTTTGTTTGTAGTGGAAATAGGATAGCGTTGTTAGATTATGGTATTGTTGGGGTAATAACTGAAGAACATAGAATGCAATTAACTAATATTTTAATTAAATTAGTTAGGAGAGATTTTGATGGAGTTTTAAATGGATTTTTAGAATTGGGAGTTTTTGAAGATGAAGGCCAGAGTGAATATTTGAAAAGTGATTTAAAAGAAATTATTGAAGAATATGTTGGGACTACGATTGAACAAGTTAATGTTCCGAAATTGTTTAGAGAATTTTTGAATATTGCTTCTAAATATAAATTTAAAGTTCCAAAGGACTTGGTTTTATTAGGAAAAGCTATTATTACTGTAGAAAGCGTAGGGCAAGATTTATATCCTGAGTTCAATTTATCTTCTAAATTAAGTGAGTATGTTGAAGATGTTGAAATTGAAAGAATTGGGGTTAGTTATATGTTGAAAAATTTTGGTAAGAAATTTGTGGATTATAAGAATTTAGTTTTGAATGTTCCTAGACAGACTAGTGAGATTTTAGAGAAATTAAAAAAAGGAGATTTAAATGTTCAATTTAAACACCAGGAATTAGATAAATTAGAAGAGGAAATAGATAGGGGTAGTAATAGGGTTGCTTTAAGTGTTTTAATTGCTGCTTTGATTGTAGCTAGTAGTTTGATGTTGAATATAAGAGGTATTAAGAATTTAGCTATTGCTGGTTATGTTATAGCTTTGATTTTAAGTTTGTTTTTAGTTTTTTCCATATATAAAGAGAAGAATATTAAGGTTTAGAGTTTTCTTTTATGAAATTGTATATTTCGTTGTAAATAAAAATTTCTTCTGTTTCGTCTGGATCTTCATGGGTGGAATCTTCTAGCCATAAAATGTTTTTGTTTTTTGATGAAATTTCATTATAGATAAAATTTGCAGATTTTGGATTAACTAATGTGTCGTTGTTCGTTTGAATTATTAAGGTTGGTTCTGTTACTTTCTTTAGATTTAATTGTTGTACTAATTTATTTATTTCTTCTATAGTTGCTAAAGGTATTGCATCATAAGCACTCCTTTCTTCTTTTCTTATCAATATTATCGTTTCAGGAGGTGCTACGTGATATTTTTCTACTAATTTTAGTAATGGAATGAATGGTGCGAATTTAGTTTGGAGAAAAATTGGAGAATTAATACCTATGACTCCATTTAAATTTTTATTTTCTGATAAATCTAGAGCTAAAGTTCCTCCTAGGGAATAACCTAAAACGAATTTATTTTTTGATTCTATTTTGTTGAATTCTTTTTCAATAGCTGTTACCCAATCTTGGTATTTTTTTGTTGCTAAATCTTTTGGTGATGTGCCATGTCCTGGAAGTAGTATGGTTTTAGTTGAGATATCTTTAGAGGCTAAAAAATTTGATATTTCTCTGAAATCTTTTGGTGATGAGGAGGTTCCATGAATTAATAGAATTGTAATATCTGGATTTCCTAGTGTTTCATATGGTTCTGACCCTATTAGAAAACCATTACTTCTTTCTTTTTGATTTGAGATAAAGTCTACTGCATAATTGTTTATTTGTATTGAAATATTAAAAACTATAAAAATTACTAAAATTAATATTATCACCTTTTTTGATTTCATGTAAATTTTTTAATTGTTTCAGCTATTTTTTTACCTTCTACTCTGTTTTTTAATTTGGACATTGCGATTCCCATTAAAGCATTAAATGGAGCTCCTTGATTTTCTGCTATTATAGTTTCTATTGTTTTCTCTATTTCTTTATCAGATAATGAGGAGTATTGAGTTAAATTTGGATGTAGTCCCTTTGAAAGTTTTAGGAAAACATCTAAAATTGCATCTCTTGGTATTTTATTTGAATTTAAGTTTTCAATTATGAATTCAAAATCTGAAGCTTTTAGTTTTTTTGTTACATGGAATCTGGATCTTAATTCTTTTGGGGCTTCTACCAAAATGTATGCTATTATTTTAGGAGATAATCTTGGGAATTCTTTTGTGTATCTTATGAATCCTACCTTCTTTTTTACAATTTCTGCAGCTAGTTGTGGAGATAAATTGTACTTTCTTTCTAAATTTAATGTTCTTTCAGTGATTAATTCTGGCGGGGTTATTTTTGATAGTAAATCTCCTGTTATTTCTATTTCTTTATGATCCGTTTCTGGATACATTCTAGCTTTTCCAGGTAAGGGCCTTAGGAATGTTGTTGTTAAATCTTTTTCTGCTTTTCTTACTTCTCCTTTTTTTGGAGGGTCATTAATTAATCTTTTAGTTTCATATTCTGTTATTTTTGGTATAGATCTTAAGTCCTGGAAACCTTTGATTTCTATTCTTGGAGAATTTTTTATTGATAGATTAATATCTTGTCTTATAGTGCCTAAACCCCTTTTTGTTAGATCTATAGACCTTAGAATCATCCCTATTGTTTCTGCTGTTTCTTTTGCATGTTCTGGATCTTTAATATCTGGAGAAGTTGCTATTTCTATTAAAGGAACTCCTAATCTGTCTAATCTGTATGTAATGTCTTTTCCATTAGATGCTATTTTTTTAGCTGCCTCTTCTTCTAGTAAAATTGTTTCAATCTTTACTGTTCCTTTTGAAGTTTTTATTTTTCCGTTAGTGGAAATTAGCATAGTTCTTTGGAATCCTGAAACATTTGAACCATCTATTACTATTTTTCTCATAATTTTTATTTTGGGTTCTATTTTTGCTTTTAGTAATAAAGATAATTGTAAAGCTGCTTCTAAAGAATCTTGGTTAATATTGTTTGGAGGTTCTTCATCAATCTCGACTAGACAATTACAATCTTGATAGAATTCATAAATGAAAGTTTTGTCTTTTTTTTCTTCATATAGCGCTGCTATGTCTTTTTTTCCTGATTCTCCTGCTACAGCTCTAATTTTCCTTTTAATTGTTAAATCTGGGGTTTCTTTTTTGTTTGTTTTAACTGGACATTTACAGAATAATTTTTTTCCATCTAGTTGTTGATGAATTTCTAAGCCTGCTTTAAATCCTAGTTTTTTGTAGTTTAGTTTTTCCATAGTCAAGTATAAACATAATCTAAGAAATCTAAAGAAGTTCTAGAAGAAATTTCATTTCTATAATTTTTATTGATTAGTTTAGGGATTTCTTCTTTTTTATGATTACTTAATAACCAGGCTAGTTTGATGAAAGCTGTTTCTGTAGTCATATCTAATTGTGTACCTAATATTCCTGCTTCTTGTAGTTTTCTTCCGCTAGAATAAACATCTAAATTAGTTCTTCCGAAAATACATTGGGTTGTCATTATTATTGGGATTTTTTTTGCTAATTTTTTTAATTCTTTTAAGACATTTTCATTTTCATTTGTTAAAGAATCTATTTTGTTTACTGCTATATGTCCTAGACCTGTTCCTTCTATTACTAAGCCATCAAATTTGGAATAATTTTTTATTTCTAAAGAAGACAGGTTAGGATGAGATTTTAGAATTCCGATTTTTAGATCTGGATTAAATAAATATAATTTAAAATTTCCATTTTTTTCAGTTATTTTTTTTATGAATCCAATGTTTCCTTGTTTTGTTACTCTTGCTATCGGTTTTGAGTTAATTGCTTTGAATGCGTCTCTTCTTGAAGAATGTATTTTTCTAGATTTTGTTGGAGGTAGAATTAAACAAGCATCGTCTGAAGTTGAGGAATGCATACAGACTGCTATTCCACTGAAATTAGATTGAGCTATGAAATTTAAAGCGCAAATTAAATTTAGCTCTGCATCTGAAGAACCTCTGTCAGAAGATCTTTGAGCTCCCACTAATATAACTGGGATTGGTAAGTGTTCTAAGATAAATGATAAAGCTGCTGAAGTGTAGTGTAAAGTATCGGTTCCATGGGTAATTATTATTCCTTCTGTTCCTTTTTTTACTTCTTTTTGTATTTCTTTTGAGATTAAATTGTAATGTTGGAAGTTCATATCTTCGGAAAGCATGTTGGCTATTAATCTTGAAGAGATTTTTGCTATTTTTTTTATTTCTGGGTAGAGTTCTAACATATCTTTTTCTGAGAACTTAGATGAGACTCCACCTGTTTTGTAATCTACTTTGCTACTTATAGTTCCACCTAGGTGTAAAATGCTAATTTTCTTCATCATATTACTTTAGAAATATTAATTATAAATAAGTTATTATTATTCTCTAAAATAGATATTATGAAATAATCTTTAGAAAATATATTTTGTAGTTAGGTAAACTATTTATATTAATCTTGTTTTTAAAATGTTATAAAATTTAATAAGTGGTTTTAATTGGCGTTAAAACCGAGATTTAAGCTTTTTTGGCGAAAAGCATGAATTAAATTTTGTGTGTGTAAATTAATTCTATAGAGAGATAAGGTTAGGTAATATTTAAACCTTTCGCTTAGCAAAGCTCTCGGTAATATTCAAAAAACAAACCAAAGGGGAGGAAAAAAATGGAATTTATCGTGCAAAACGCTATAAAACAATCTGAGACAACACAAAATTCTGATTATACAATCGGACAAGCTAACATCAAAGTTATTGGTGTTGGTGGAGGAGGAGGCAATACTGTTTCCTGGCTCTATAAAAAAGGTATTAACGGTGCAGAAATTGCGGTGGTTAATACTGATAAACAACATTTAGACGTTCATGAAGCTGACAGAAAAGTTTTGATTGGAAGAGATTTAACCAAAGGACTTGGAGCGGGCGGTCATCCTAATGTAGGTGGAGAAGCTGCTAAAGAAAATATCCAAGAATTAAAAGACATTCTTAAAGATTCAGACATGGTATTTGTTTGTGCTGGAATGGGTGGAGGTACTGGAACTGGTGCTGCACCTGTTGTTGCTAAGATGGCTAAAGAAATGGGTGCTATTGTTATTGGAACTGTTACAATGCCTTTCGAATTGGAAAGAGCTAGAATGGACAAGGCTGAGTGGGGTTTAAGTGAATTAAGACAAGTAAGTGATTCTGTAATCGTTATTGATAATAACAGATTAGTGAATATAGCTGGAGATTTGCCGATTCAACAAGCTTTTGCAGTTGCTAATGAGTTAATTAGTACAATGATTAAAGGTATTGTTGAGACAATTGCTGTTCCTTCTTTAGTAAATTTGGATTATGCAGATGTAAAAGCAATAATGAGTAATGGTGGAGTTTGCGCTATTGGGGTTGGAGAAAGTGATTCTGAGTGTAAAGTTGAAGAAGCTACTAGAAGAGCTTTGACGAATCCATTATTAGATGTTAGTTACGCTGGAGCTACAGGAGCTTTGATTCATGTTGAAGGTGGTCCTGATCTGACTTTAGATGATGTTAGCAAAGTTGGAGATATGGTTACTGAAACTTTGGATAAAGATGCTAATGTAATATGGGGAAGTAGAATTAATGAAAATATGACTGGCAAATTGAGAATTATGACAATTGTTGCTGGGGTAAATAGTCCATATATATTGGGCCATGTGGATCCACTGAAACCAAGTCAAGAAAGCGTTCAGATGGGCGAAGATTTGGGAATCGACATTGTGAGATAACGTTCAAGGGCACGATCTAGATTCTTTTAACCCCCCTATATCAGGTGTGCCCTTATTTTTTTCCTTGGGAAAAAGAGGTGATTCGGATTCCCAAGAATTTTTTTATTTCTTTAGAAATTTATTTATAGTTTTACATTTTATTTATTAGATATGGCAGAAAAGAAGAAATATATGATACAAATAGAATCTGTCGATTTGGATAATGATCTTAGCTCTATAGATGATGCTCATAGGCCTCTTCTTTGTGATTCAGAAAATGAAATTAGGGAAAAATTAGTAGAAATAACTGGAAGATTAAAGATGGTGAATAGAAAAATCAAAGTAATTTCTCGCTTTAAATGGGATTCTGAAAAAGAAAAGTATATTCTTGTGAAACGAATGAGTGCTTAATTTTTCTTAAATTTAGAAAATAAGTTTTTAACGCTTTTAACGTGTTTACTTAAAGGGAAAAGAGATTTATCTGCTCTTCTGTTTCCGTAAGTTTCGAAAAATGTGCAAGTTTCAATATGATGTCTTTTTGAGATTGGTTTTTCAGATGGATAGCCTAAAGTGATTATAGCTTCTGGTTCAACTCCTTCATCTATTTTTAAAATTCTTTTTATTTGCATTTTAGAAAAACCGGAAACGAAGCAAGTTCCTAATTTTAAAGAATGAGCGCGTAACATAAAATTTTGAGCTGCCAATGCACAGTTTTGAATTGAGAATATGTTCTTATGTTGTTCATAGTAACTTTCTATACAGTCTCTATCCGAACAAATTACGATTAATGCAGGAGCTTCACACATCCACAATTGTTCTAAACAGTTTTCAGCTAATTTTTGCTTAGTTTCGTGGTCTTTTATTATAATGAACTTCCAATTTTGTAAATTTCCAGAAGATGGTGCGTAATGTGCTGCATCAATGCATTCTAGAATATCTTTTAATGGAACATCTTTGCTTTTGTAATTTTTAATACTTCTACGATCTTTAATAGCTTTAGAGACATCCATACAAAAGGTTTAAATCTACTGAATATTTAAAGTTTTCTTATGGACTATAAGGAATTGGCCAAGGTTTATGGGGATTTAGAAAGCACTACGAAGAGGTTAGAGAAAACTGAAATTTTAAGTAATTTTTTGAAAAAGGTTCATAAAAACGATTTGCAGAGTATTATTCATTTAATCGAGGGTAGGATTTTTCCACAATGGGATGAAAGAAAGATAGGATTTAGTGGGAGGTCTACAATTAAAGCAATAAGTGTTGCTAGTGGTGAAGAATTTAAGAAAGTTGAAAGTTTGATGAATAAGAAAGGAGATTTGGGGTTAGTTGCTGAAGTTTTAATGAAGGATAAGAAACAAAGAACATTGCAAAGTAAAAAATTAATTGTTAAAGATGTTTATGATAATATTAGAAAATTAGCGGAGTTAGAAGGAAAGGGAACAGTGGATAGGAAAATTGGTTTAATAACTGAATTATTAGGAAATTCTAATGCTGTTGAGAGTAAGTATGTTGTTAAGACTGTTATGGAGAATTTAAGAGTTGGAGTTAGTGAAGGTNTTGTNAGAGATNNTATTNCTAANGCTTTTAANGAAGATGTNGATNAAGTTGANAAAGCTGGNGATTATTTGGCNGATTATGGNGAAGTTGCNGTTTTGGCTAANGAACATAAATTAAAATCTGTNAGATTAAAACCNGGAAGACCNTTTAANTTNATGTTNGCGTTACCNGCTGANAATGTTNANANNGCTTTTNAAGATNTNGGAAAGCCNGCTATATATGANCANAAATTAGATGGATTTAGGATGAGTGTTCATTATGATGGAAAGGAAATTAAATTATTTACTAGGAGATTAGAGAATGTTACTAATCAATTTCCAGATGCGATTGAAATTGTGAAGAAACATGTTAAAGGAAAAAGTTTTATTTTAGATTGTGAAGCTGTTGGGTTTGATTCTAAAACTAAAAAATATCAACCGTTTCAAAATATTTCTCAGAGAATAAAAAGAAAGTATGGCATTGAGGAGATGGCTAAGAAATTACCTGTAGAATTAAATGTTTTTGATATTATTTACTATGATGGTAAAAATTTGATGGAAAAACCTCTTAGAGAAAGGAGAGAATTATTAGAGAAGGTTGTTAAGACTAAAAAAAGAGAAATGGTTTTGACTAGAAAATTAGTTACTGATGATGAAGATAAAGTTGAAAGTTTTTTTAATGAAGCTTTAGAGCAAAGTATGGAAGGGTTGATGGTTAAAAATTATGAGGGAGAATATAGGCCTGGAAGATATGTGAAAGGTTGGATGAAACTAAAAAATGTTTTAGAACCATTAGATGTAGTTATTGTTGGAGCTTTTTGGGGAGAAGGTAAAAGGGCTAGAATGTTGACAAGCTATAAAATTGCTATTTTGAAAGATGGAGAGTATAAAGAAATTGGAAAGGTTAGTACTGGGATTAAAGAAAAAGAAGCACAGTTAACTTATTGGAAAATGACTTCTATGTTGGGGCCACTTGTTTTAAGAACTAAGGGTAAAGAAGTTGAAGTTAAGCCCAAAGTTATTATAGAGGTTGCTTATGAAGAGATTCAAAAAAGTCCGACTTATAATTCTGGGTGGGCATTAAGATTTCCAAGAGTAATGAAATTAAGAGAAGATAAATCTTTGAAAGAAATAAGTGATATTGATTTGGTTAGAAGAATTCACAACTCTCAGAAGAAAAAATAGCGTTGCTTATAAAGAGTAATAAAAAACTTTATATAGAACAAGGGATTATTTGTTGTTGTAGTTACCGATTTAGAGTAGTGTTTTTAAAAAAAAGAGGGGAGGGGTTATATAAATGATAGTCAAAGAGGAATTTTTGAATAGTTTAAGACAACTTTTTAGTTTAAATTTATATGAAGTTAGAATTTGGACTGCGTTACTTTCTAGAGGTGTTTCTACAGCAGGAGAATTAAGTGATATTGGTAATGTTCCTAGATCTAGAGCTTATGATGTTCTTGAAAGTTTAGAGAAAAAAGGTTTTGTCGTTATGAAATTAGGAAAACCTATAAAATATATAGCTGTTGAACCTGGCGAAGTTGTTGAAAGGGCTAAGAAGTTTTTGGTTAATGCTGCAAATCATAAAGTTAAAAAATTAACTGCATTAAAAGGAACTGATGTTTTGAATGAGTTAAATGTGTTGCATAAACAAGGAATTCAATTTGTTGAACCAACTGATTTGAGTGGAGCTTTAAGAGGAAGACATAATGTATATACTCATTTAGAAACTATGGTTAAGGCTGCTGAAAATAGTGTTGTTTTAGTTACAAGTGCTAAAGGTTTAATGAGAAAGTATGAAGTCTTAAAACCTGAGTTTGAGAAATTGAAGAAAAAAGGTGTGGCGATTAGAGTTGCTGCTAATTTAACAAAAGATGGAGTTAATTCTTTTAAAGATTTATTGAAATATGCAGAAGTTAAAAATGTTAATAATCTAAATGCTAGATTTGCCATTGTTGATGGTAAAGATTTGATGTTTATGGTTATGGATGATAATGATGTGCATCCTACATATGATGTTGGAGTTTGGGTTAAAACACCTTATTTTGCTCAAGCATTAACTGGTATGTTTAATGCTGTTTGGGATGGACTTCCTGAAGTGAAGAAGTAAGGTTTATAAACCATTTTTTCTTATTATTTTTTATGTTTGATTTAGTTAGAGGACATAGTTAAGAATTCTTTGTAGATGAAAGTATCTAAAATTGATGGACAAGGTAATCACCTGATGCTTGAAGGTTATGGTGGAGATTTAGATAAATTGAATGATAAAAATCTTATTAGCAATGTTTTAGAGAATTTGCCTGGAATGGTTAAATTAACTAAAATTTCTGATTCTTTAGTTGTTGAATGTGATGCTAAAGAAGAAAGTGGAATTAGTGGTGCTGTTTTAATGGCTGAGAGTCATATATCTATACATACTTATCCTAAAAAAAATTTTATGGTAGCAGATGTTTTTAGTTGTAAAGAATTTGATGTTGATAAAGTTTTAGAGTTTTTGAAAAATAGTTTTGGATTTGAAAAAATAAATAAAAAATTAGTAGTTAGAGAATATGAATAAAATTGAAGCTATAACAGTTGAGGAAAAAATTACAGTAAATGAATTAGTTAATAGAATGGGTAAAGCTGGGATGGGTGCTAGGAAATTAAGTGAAGCTGTTGATGTTGTTGAAGCTATGGTTAAGGATGATTGTAAAATATTTTTAGGTCTTGCTGGTGCGATGGTTCCTGCTGGTATGAAAGGATTATTAATTGAAATGTTGAAGAATAAATGGGTAGATGTTTTAGTAACAACTGGAGCTAATTTGACTCATGATTTAATTGAAGCTTTAGGTGGAGAGCATTATCAAGGGAAATGGAATGAAGATGATAGAGAATTAAATGAAAAAGGATTAGATAGGATGTGGGATGTTTTAATGAGCAATGATGTTTATGTTCCTCTTGAGGAGTTTTTAGACAAACATTTAGCAGAATTAAAAAAAGCTGAAACCATACAAGAATTATTGAAAATAGTTGGAAGTAAATTAAATGAAGATAGTATTTTAGGAATGGCTTATAAAAATAATATTCCTATATATTCTCCTGCATTTATTGATTCTGGATTTGCAATGATTTTAGCTCATAAAGGACTTAACATTAACCAGTTTAAAGATTTATCAAGCTTTTTAGATATGACTTGGGAATTTAAGAGAAAAGGTTTTATTTATTTAGGCGGAGGGGTGCCTAAAAATTTTATTCAGCAAAGTTTACAATTTGGTCCTGATGCTGGAGCTGATTATGGATTGCAAATAACTATGGATAGGGTAGAAACTGGCGGTAGTTCTGGTGCAGAAGTTAAAGAAGGGATTAGTTGGGGTAAACTAAAAGAAGATGCTCAGTTTGTAGATCTTAGGGCAGATGTTACTATAGTTTTACCTCTTATAATAGCTTCAATAAAAGAAAGAATAAAAAGTTAATTTGTTTCTTTTTCTGATGTGAAATCGGAAAGCGAAGTATTTTTTTTAACTGTTTTATAACTTGTTTTTAGTGTTTGCATTTGTAATATTTAGAAAATCTTTTTGTTATATAAAGAAAGTTGAAGTGTAGAACCAAAATTTCATTTGGAGAAATTTTTAATTTGAAAATGGGAATTAGAGTAACTACTTAAAGTGGTGAAGTAGAAATTTTTATATAGTCTTTCGATAAATTATTAGATATGAAATGCGATATTTGTAAGGATGAAATTGAGGAACATTTTTTACATAAGCTAAAAGGTAGTTATGTTAAAATAAATGGTAAAACTAAAACTGTGTGTAATTCTTGTCAAAG